>NZ_JARAYQ010000003.1:0-94077 GCF_033794505.1 Streptomyces sp. MB09-01
GCTCACGGGTCCGGCCTGCGCAGCCCGGCGTAGGCGAGGCACCCGAACGGGTCGATCACCGTGTCCATGCACCCGATGGAGGAGTTGGAGAGGACAAGCGCCCGGCGTGGGCCTGCCTAGCCCGGCCCACGGTTGACGCCTGCTTACGCGCACCGTTTCGACGCACATCCTGAAGGAGACCCCCCAGTGAAGAAGACCACGGCCGTCATCACCGCTACCGGAGCCATCCTCCTCGGCGCGGCCGGCATGGCCTCTGCCGACGCCGGCGCCCACGGCGTGGCCAGCCACTCGCCGGGTGTCGCCTCCGGGAACGCCATCCAGATCCCGGTCCACATTCCCATCAACGCCTGCGGCAACACCGTCAACGTCATCGGGCTGCTCAACCCGTCCTTCGGCAACACCTGCATCAACGCCTGACCCAGCCCCAGCACGCACCGGGGAGCCTTGCCGGTTCCCCGTGTGACACGTGAGCGCGGCCCCGGCTTCCTCCCCGGTCGGCCGCGCTCACGCGCGTTCACCCCTGCCGTGAGCAACGCGGCGCCCGCTTGTTCGCCGTCCACGCGATGCCCCCTCCGGCACGCATTCGCCGGGCGGGCGACCGGCCCGACGCGCTGAACGACTCGACCACGTTCGCCACCTGCTGCTGGCCGAGCGCGGCGGGGGCGGAGCCGGCCCGCCGCCCGTCCCCCTGGAGCCGTTGTCACAGCCGGCGGCTACCTTGCAGCTCAGCACACCGTCACGGCAGGGCGCAGGAGCAGGGAGCGGCAATGGTCGTCGAGTTGGGGTACGCGCAGGCGTGGGATGCGGAGGCCCGTGCGCCCTGGCAGCCGATATCCGCCGGGGAGGCCCGGGAGCGGGATGCCACCGGGCTTCCGTACGTGGTGGTGTACCGGGAGCCGGGCCGGGAGGCTCCGCTGGAGGTCCGGCTCGTCTCCTGGCGGGACCACTACGTCGGGCTGTGGGTCTACGACGCCCAGGGCCGCCGCACCTACGACCTCGACATGCGGCTGCTGGACGAACCGTCGCGACTGCTGCGCCGGTACACCGTCGGCTGGCACTACACCGGCCCGGAGATGCCGGAGTTCGACGAGGGGTGCCCGCGCATCACCGTGGACCTCTTCCCGGACGGGAGGGGCCGACGGACGGAGGAGCTCCAGGGGAAGGGCGGGGGTACCTACGTCACCTCTCCCGCCCTCCGCGACGACGAGCGCTGGATGGACCGCCCGGCCTTCGGGGAGTGGCCGCTGCTCTCGGCCCAGGTGCACCGGCTCGTCGAGCCGCCGACCTTCGAGGCGGCTGAGCTGGTGGAGGTGGACGAGCCCGGTGACGGAGATGCCCCCGCCACCTGCTGGCGTCCGCCGCGCCCCGCACAGCCCGGGCCGATCAACGAGCTGTTCCGGCCCGGGGTGCGCGTGACCGACGGGTACCACCCCGAGATGACCGTCGTGGAGCCGCGCCGGGTCGCCACCCTGCGCGTGCCCAGCGGGCTGCTGGCCGTCTCCGGCCCGGACGCAGGCGAAGGCGGGGGGCCGCGCATCACGGTCCCCGTCCCGCCCGGGGAGTACGTCCTCGACGAGGCGCGGGTCCGCCACAGCTACCACTGCGAGTGGCGGGACACCGAGGTCACGACCACGGCCCCCACGGCCGTCCGCCTCCTCGTCAGCGAGACCCCCGCCGCGACCTGGGAGATGGCCCTGGGTCCGGACGACGATCCCCGGCTGTTCATCGAGGAGCAGATAGCCGGCTTCGACACCGACGGCGCCACCGGCTGCTTCGCCGACGCCGGGGCCTGGGAGCCGCTCGTCGCGCTCTTCGAGCGGGGGCTGATCCAGGGAGAGCCGGACCTGGACGGGTACGAGGACATCGACGACGGTTCCATGTTCATGCAGCGCACCTGGGACGAGGCCTCCGGCGGCGAACTCATGGCCTTCGCCACGACCGGGGACGGCACCTACCCCGTGTGGGTCGGCCGCTCCCACGCCGGTGAGGTGGTCGCTGTCGTCGTACTGGTGGAGGGGATGCCCGAACTGCTCCCGGAGCGGGACGCAACCACTGCCGATGCCTGAGACGACGTACGGGACCTTCGCGGAGTCCTGGGACGCGGCGTCCCGCGTCCCGTAGCGATGGTCGCGCACTCGAGACCGGCGCCCGCCTCGCCGACTGCCGTCCGCCGCTTCGCCCGCGCCGGCAGCCTCGACGAACTCCTGGCCAAGGCCGCCGGACGACATCCTCGCCCCCCTGACCGTGCGGCATCGCACGATTCCCGGCAGAGCCGAATGACGCGAACGTGCACAACACCCTTCAGATGTGGGAAGTGAGGCCGGTAGCAGGGTCGTGGGAGATCAGCGTCGGCATCCCCGGGTCATACCGGACGACCTCGCCGGTGAGCAGGGCCCGTCGTTGACTGGCTGTCGCGATTTCGACCAGGAACCGCAGCACGGCGGCCACCCCCGCCCCGTCAAGGACGTCCTCGGGCCAGACGGAGAACTCGATCTCCTCCTCGTCGCAGGGCAGCGCGAAGAACCACACGGCGCCGAAACGGGCCCGGAAGGCGGAACTCGTCCCCCCGCCCTCCGGCTCGTCTGTCCAGACGCGGAAGAGGTCGGCGAAGTCCGGACGCACGGGATCGAGGTGGGGGTAGGGGTGCTCCACCTCTGTCTCGTCGGCTACGACACGCAGGCGTTCGAGGACCGCGATCCACTCGACGCGGGTCGCCCCGAGAACCCGAATGTCCCTCAGGCTGCCGTCGAGATGGAAGACGGCGCACATCCACGGCTCGGGCAGGCACCGCGCGCGGGCACCGTGCTCACCGGCGTGGACGTCCTCGTGCGTCAACTCGAACAGCCCCTCGCGTTCGCCTCTCCCATGGCACCAAGGTAAGAGGGCCCCACGGCACGGAAGGACCTGCCCGGCCGGTTCAAGGGGTCGTGATCCCACACTCCGGGTCCTGCGACATCACAAGATCCCCGGCAGAGCCGAAATGCGTGACCGCCCACGATCCCGAGGTGCGGCCGATCGCGTGGGCCGCAGCGCCGCCGAACGCAGCGCGGTCCTTACCGAGGTCGAGAAGCCGGTGGCGCCCGGACACCCGGCACCCGTCGGCGTCTCGGGCGAGGAGACGCCCACGCGATGACCGTCGTCGCCCAGGAGGGTGACATGCTTCAGGTGTGCAACCCCTGGGGCTCGACCACCCGGGTCAGCGAGAACGACTTCATCAACGGCTACATGGGCAAGGCTTGCAACAGTGATCTCCCCAACGCGTACACCGTACGTCTTCCGCGCTAGCAGGGGCGGTGCGGCGATCGCAGCGGCCGTGGTCCTCGCTCTCGCCACGGGCTGCGGCTCCGGCACCGACGAAGCGGGCGAGGGCTCCACGAGCCGCGCGGTGAAGGACACCAGCATCACTGCCGAGCCGGGCGAGCGCTTCACGCTCACCGTCGCCCAGAACGCCTCCACCCGCGAGTACTGGTACCTGGTCGACCCCGAACCCGACAGCTCCGTACTGGTCAGCCGCGGCCAGGTCTACGCGTCGGACTCCGGCGACGAAGCGGTGGCCGGTGCCGGCGGCCGGCTCACCTTCACCTTCGAGGCCAAGGGCAAGGGGACCACCCGGTTCACGCTGCTGCACTGCACTTTCACCACCTGCCAGGGCAACACCTCCACCCAGCCCCCCGAGACGGCTGGGTCCTCCGCCACCCCGACCACGGGGGCGACCACCCCCTCCCAGGCGCCCGAGCGCATCACCTACACCGTCACCGTCAACTGACCGCAGCGGACAAGTCCCGGGCTACGACGCCGACCCGGTCTCTGCACCACCGCGCCTGGGGCGGGGCTCACCACCGTCGGCTTCGCAACCAGAGACCCGTTCTGAGTCCGTCGGGAAACCGGCAGGCCCCGCCTGACGACGGGTCGGGTTAGCCACCGACCTTGGACAACTGCTTGCAGGGTCCGCTCTGCTGGCTGCAGACGAGGAAGTACACGTCCTTCACCATGAAGAGACTTTCGTTGTCCTGCAGGACCGCTTCACCGTTGTCGTTGCCGTGCACATGGACGGTGCGCCACTTGCTGCTGTTGTCGTTCTTGTATTTGATCTGCAGTTGCGGCCAGATACCGTCGCCGTGCGTCACGTCCGTGAGGATGATGTGGCTCATGTAGGCGTTGTAGTAGCCCGGCAGGGCGTCCGAGGGCTCGTAGTAGTAGGCCAGGCTGGCACAGGCGAGGGAGGTGCAGGCGGTGAAGTTCCCGCCACCGGTGGCGCCGCTCCCGCCGGCGTGGGCCGGCGCTGCCGTCATGGCCGTGACCAACGCCGCCGCGGGCGCGACGCCCGCCAGAGCTCGTAAGATCCTCTTCCGCATACGACCCTCCACTGGGAATGCTGACCATTCGCGCACAGATGTGCGGGTTCACCGGCGCCTGCCGTAGGCACCCGCTGGGTTTCGCCGCTTTCCGCGGCAGGGATCGGGCCTCGTCGAGCACGCTGTGCTTGACACTGGGCCGGAGTCACACGCCTCAGCAGCGGCTGCTGTCGTCGCCGGCCGCCTTTGTCCCTCACCCTCCTTACATCGCGACGGGCGCCCGCGTGACCGATCAGGTACACCCTGCGCCCAGCGCGGGGCGGATTCGACTCGTTTCGGCCTGTCCCGAAACGAGAGCGATGGGAAGGATCAACCGAGGGGGAGGGGGATGCCGTGCTACGGGTTCACTTCACTGTCGAGGACCTGGCGCAGGTACAGGTCACGGTGTTGGGGCCATTGGCCGAGACGCAGCTGAGCCTGCGGACTGTGCAGCGACGGGACCGTGCGGCGCTGTTCCACGGGTGGCGTGCGCGTACCGGTCCGCAGATCGGCCCCGATGGGAGGGAAACGGCGCGGTTTCTCAGCTCAGCTGCCGGGGGGCTGGTCGATCTGTTCACTCTCGTGGGCGCGGCGGGCTCTATGGGCGAGGGGTTAGAGCGGCTGATCAGTGCCTCGGACCAGCGGCTGCGCACGGAATTCTCCGTGCTTCCGCGCACGAGTATGCGGCGGGCACCGTGGCTGGCTCAAGCGATGGATGCCGACCCGCAGGCGAGGCGAAGGATGGCCATCGCACTACAGGGCTGCCACCGCGTGGCAGTTGACCCGTACTGGGGGCGTATCGACCAGTACCTGGAGGGGGAGGTGGCACGGCGCGGGCGGCTCATGGTGCAGGTCGGGGTGGGGGCACTGCTGGACAGCCTGCGCCCGATGGCCGTGTGGCGGCCCCCCGTGCTGGAGATCCCGGGCTATCGGCCCCTGGTCCACCCGGAGGCCGACTTCCACGTGACGGGCCGTCCGTTCCTTCTGGCTCCGTCGGTCTTCTGCGGGCCGGTTCCCCAGCT
Organism: Streptomyces sp. MB09-01; assembly: GCF_033794505.1. Classification (NCBI taxonomy): domain Bacteria; kingdom Bacillati; phylum Actinomycetota; class Actinomycetes; order Kitasatosporales; family Streptomycetaceae; genus Streptomyces; species Streptomyces sp. MB09-01. The sequence goes on from NZ_JARAYQ010000003.1 coordinate 5,357, forward strand.
GTTCGCCAGCCCCCAGGCCAACACGGTCGTCATGGTGTATCCGGCTCTGAACAACCCGGTCCACGCGGCTGCCCTATGGGCTTCCCCCACTGATACGCGCCAGGTCGATGCCCCGGTGCCGCCGGCTCTATCCGCGCTCCTCGGCCGTACCAGGGCAATCGTGCTGTGCGTGATAGCCGACCATCCCGCGTGCACTACTACGCAGCTCGCGCAGCGGGCGGGCATATCACCGGCCAGCGCCAGCGAGCACGCCACCACCCTGCGCAGCGCCGGGCTGACCACCCTCACCCGGGAACGGAAGGCCGCCCTTCACGCGCTGACCCATCTCGGCCTCACCCTGCTGAACACCAACGGTTCCGCTCCAGCCGAGTCCTGAACGCCAGAGGGCACACCTCAGATGAGCCAGTGGGCGAGATCTCTCGGGCGGGGACCAGGAACACGCTCTCAGCGGCCAGCCAGTGGCGTTCGACGACGGGCTCGCCTCCCCGGTACCGATGCACAGCAGGGGACCGACTCCCACCCAGGCGACGACCCATTTCCCGGTAGACCTGCCCGACGTCGCCGAGTAACTGCCGCAGGGGGAGCGCACCTCGATCCGGCCGCCCTGGGTGGCGCGGCGTACTGCGCGAGGATCTCGATCGAGGACCAAACGTCCAGCCCCTATGCCGGGAGTCGGAGCCAGGACCGCTACCGTCCCGCTGATCACCGTCGGCGACGGCACCGGCTTTCCACCGTCACCCTCGCCGCAAGACCGACCCAAACAGCCTCATACCCGGCACCACGTCCTTGACGAGGGACATCGAGGCACCCCACCGGGAACACCGTGCCCTCGTCACGTGAGCGTGATCAAGCCATCATTCCGTCATCTGATCGGCTCAGCAGGACCTAGAGTGTGCGCGTGACCGAGCAGAATCCCGAACTCATCGCCGGCCGGTACCAGCTGGTCGAACGCATCGGCCAGGGCGGTATGGGCCGGGTCTGGCGGGGCATCGACCAGCAGCTCTTCGGACGCGACGTCGCCGTCAAGGAGATCCTCTTCCCGCCGGGGATGGAGGACGGCGACCGCGCCGCGCTGCTCAGGCGGTTCACCGGTGAGGCTCGCGCAGCGGTCACTCTCAGCCATCCCGGGATCATCACCATCCATGACGTCGTGGAGCACCGCGGCGCTCCCGTGATCGTCATGGAGTTGATCCGAGGCCAGTCCCTGGCCGCCGCCATCCGGAGCGAGGGCCGGCTGCCCGTGCAGCGGGTGGCCGAGATCGGCGCCGCCATGCTCGGCGCGCTGGCCGAGGCGCACCGGGCGCGGATCGTCCACCGCGACATCAAGCCGGACAACGTGCTCCTGACCAAGGACCGCGTCGTCCTCACCGACTTCGGCATCGCCCACCTCGCGGACGCCACGACCAAGCTGAGCCACAGCGGGATCGTCATCGGTACGCCGCACTACATGCCGCCGGAGCAGCTGGAAGGCAAGCGCCCGACCCCCGCCAACGACCTGTGGGCGCTCGGCGCCACCCTCTACCACGCCGTCGAGGGGCACCCGCCGTTCGAGGCGGAGGGGCTCCACGCCCTCGCCGTGGCCGTGTTCACCCGCCCGCACCGGCAGCCGGTTCACGCCGGCCCGCTGGCGCCCGTGCTGGACGCGCTCCTCACCAAGGACCCGGCGCAGCGCGTGGGCGCCGCGGAAGCGGCCGAGATGCTGGCGTCGGTGCTGCGGTCCTTCCCGCCCCGGGCCGACGTACCTGCCGGGCACGGGCCGGGGCAGGAGCCCGCGCCCGAATCCGCGCCCACGCCCGATCCGAGGGCGACCTCCGCACCGGCACCGGCCCCGGCACCGGCCCCGGCCCCGGCACCGGACGCGGCGGCGGAGCACCTTTCCGCTCCGGCGGGGCCGGAACAGGCGCCACCGACGACGCCGTCACCGCGGACCGCCACCATCGTGGACTCCGGGTCCGCCGCCGGCACACAGCCGCGCCCCGTGCCGGACCGGCCGACCGGCGCGACCGGGGCCGTACCCCCGGCCGAGGACCCGGTCACGCTCGGGGCGGCGGCCGAGACGGAGCACGGCCAACGGACGTCCGCCCGGCGCCGGGGCTTCACCCGGCGCTCCGCGATCCTGGGCGCGGCGCTGGCCACGCTCACCACGGGCTCCGTCCTGACCTGGACCCTCACCCACGGCGATGACGCCCCCCGCGGCGGCAGGACGCCCGGCAGCGGCTCGGAGGCTTCCTCCGTCACGGTGGTGATCGGGGTGGACGCACCGCTCAGCGGCGGACTGTCCTCGATGGGCGTCGGTATCAGGAACTCCGCCGACCTGGCGGCCAGGACTGCCAATGAAACCCGGCACGTCCCCGGTGTGAACTTCGAGATCAAGGCCCTGGACGACGAGGCCGACCCCGCCACGGGCGAGTCCAACGCCGCCCGGTTCGTGTCCGACGAGAAGGTGCTGGGGGTCGTCGGACCCCTCAACTCCGGTGTCGCCCGGACCCTGGTGGCTCCTCTCGCGCGGGCGGAGCTGGTCAACGTGTCACCGGGCAACACCGACCCCGTGCTGACGCTGGGCCCCGACTGGGCCGCCGGCAGCAAGTCCCGTCCGTACTCCACCTACTTCCGCACCACCGCGACGGACGTCGACCAGGGGCCGTTTGCCGCCCGGTACCTGCACGGCGAGGCGAAGAAGACCAAGCTCTACGTGATCGACGACGCGAGCGCCCACGGCACCGCCCTCACCCGCGGTTTCACGGCCGAGTTCACGAAGCTCGGCGGGACGATCGTCGGTACCGAGCGGGTCGATCCCGCGGAACGTGCCTTCGCCGGCCTCGCCGAGAGGGCGCGGTCCTCGGGCGCCGACGCCATCTACTTCGGCGGCTACTACGACACCGCAGCGCCGCTCTCCCAGCAGCTCAAGCAGGCGGGGGTGAACGTCCCCCTGATGGGCGGCGACGGCATCTTCGACCAGCAGTACCTCACGACGAACCCGAAGGCCGAGGGCGACCTCGCGACCAACATCGGCGTACCCGCCGAGGAGTCGGCCGCAGGGCAGGACTTCCTCGCCCGGTACGGGAAGGCGGGGTACCCGGAGGCGGCCGGCTGGTACGGCCCTTACGCGTACGACGCGACCTGGACCCTCATCGAGGCGGTGAAGGCCGTCGTGGCGGCCAACGGCGGCACCCTGCCCAGCAACGCCCGGGCGAAACTGCCGCAGGCCGTGGCGCGCGTGGCCTTCGACGGCGTCACGGGCCGCGTCGCCTTCGACGGTAACGGCGACACGGTCAACCGCCGGCTGACGGTGTACAGGGTGAACGACGGCAGCTGGGCGACCGTGACGAGCGGACCCGCCACCCGCTGACGCCTCGCCGGGGCGCCGCGGCCCGGAAGCAGTTCGACCTAAAGGGTGTTCCAGAAGGTTGGTGTGGGCAGGTTCGGAGGAGTCTCCGGCCTGGTGTTTCACCGGGCCGGGGCGAGGTGTGCATGGTGGCGACGGCCTGGACTGCGTGGTGGAGGCCGTCGCCTTTCTGGCGGCAGTCACGGAGGATCTTCCAGTTCTTCATGCCGGCGAAGGTGTGCGCGACCCGGGCCCTGACCCGTCGGTGTTCGGCGTCCTCCTCGCCGCGCAGGAGCGGGCGTCCGGTCCTTCGACCCCGCCCCCCACCCGGGAGCAGGACTCGAGCCCTCCGGCAGCCCCAGGTCGACGCCTGCTCGATCTGCCCTGCCGCCCGCGAGCGCGGGGCACCGGCTCCTGAGCCTGAACATCCTGGGGCCACGCTCGCCCAGGCCCCTGCCCAGCGGGAACGAGGCTTGAGGCCCTCGACCTTGGGGAACGTGCCCGTACCCGGGGCTTCCGTCTCCCTTTCCCCCTGCCTTGCAGGGCCTCCAGTTGCCCTTGCGGCGCGGAGCCCTCCACCTGCCACCGGCCACCTCGCCCCCTCGCCGCCGGATTCCGCAGGCGGGGCGCGGGGCGCGACGCGGGAGAAGGAAGACCAAGAGCGGTCGATGAGGCCATGGGCTGCCGCCGACGCCGCGTTCGGCACGGAGGCCGGTGCGGCCGCGCTCAAGGACGACCGGAGCTTCGAGAAGATCGTCTTCTACGACCTGGCCGCATTTCCCGACCGCCACTCCCCGCCCGCCCTGCCTCTGATCCGGGGAATTCGGCACGCAATCCCAGCACCCCGGGGCGGCGTCGACCACCTAACCGGCCCCGCACCCCCTAACGTGCTGGTCGGCGTGAGACCGCGCCGACCAGCCCGACAGGGTGAGGAGGCGTATGCCGGACCACGGACCGGACAGCGCGCCCGACCACCGCCCGGACGACGCCCCGGACGGTGGCCGCCGCGTATCCCTCTGGCTGTGGTCTTTGCTCGGCCTGTTCGCCGCCTGCGTGCCGTGCGCGCTGCTCGTCGTGGAGAAGCTCGGCTCCGCCCTGTCCCCCGTGCCGCTCGTCCTCGCTGTGCTGGCCGCGTTGGCCGGGTACGTGCTTGCAGTGCGCGCCGTGGCGGGGGAGTGGCTCGGACAGCGCCCCCGCCGCTCCCGGATCCTGGTGTGGTCGGCCGCCGCGGTGCTTTTCCTCGGCAGCGTCGCGGTGCTCCTCGTCTTCCGTCCCCCGCCGCCCCCGCTCACCCGGATGAGTGGCGCCCGGGACGTGGCCGTGGCCGGCTTCGCGGCCGAGAACGGACGGCAGGACAAAAGGGTCCTCGACGACGTGGCTGCGACGTTCGCCAACGACATGGCGGCACGCATCCCCGCCGCGACCGCCGTCCGCAGCTACGCGGGCGAGGCGTCGCTGCCGCTCGCCCAGCTCGCCGACACCCGCCGCGGCGCACTGGAGCGGAAGACCGCCAGGTTCGCCGACGAAACCAATGCCGAGATCGTCGTCGGCGGCCTCGTCAGCGAAGACCGGGCGGGCCAGACCATGCTGCGGCCCGCCGTCTACGTCCGGGCCGACCAGATCCCCGATTCACCCGAACTCACCGGATGGTTCCTCGGCGAGCCGGTCCTCGTCGCCCGCGGCTGGGAGTCGGCTCGCGCCCGCGCCCAGCTGACAGGGGAGCTGACCCGCCGGATCGGCGCCCTCACGCAGTTCGTCGACGCGCTCGACACCTGGCGCAACGGCAGCCCCGCGGAGGCCGGCCGGATCCTCACCGGCCTGCTCGACGCGGAGCAGTACGCTGGTGCCAGCGGTTTCGTGCCACCCGATCTGGTACGGCTCTTCCACGGCCACGTCCTTGAGGACCAGGCGTACGACGAGAGCGGCCCCGGCCGCGAGGGGCTGCTGGAGGATGCCCGCAGCGACTACCTCGCCATCGGCCGGGACTCGCCGGCCGGCCGCCGCGCCGCCCTCAGCCTTCAGGGCAACGCCTACCGACGCGCCCTCGGCCCCACACACAGCTGCAAGCCGGGCACTGTGCGCGCCACGGACCTGGCCCAGGTCTCGAAGGCCCTGCGCGTCCTTGCCGCGGATCCCGGCATGACCGAACTCGGACGGATCAAAGCCAACGCAAATCTGGCCCAGGTCGAGCAGTGCCGCATCACGGCCCGACTGGTGAAGGACGACGGCATGGTGGAGCGCGCCGTGGCGACCGTCCGTACTGCCCCGGACCTCACCGGCGGCGCGGACCTGCGTGCCTTCGCGGAGTCCATCGCCGCCGTCAACGCGGCCGGCCGCGGTGACCTGACAGCCGCCCTCGACCGCATCCGGGACGCCATCGCACACGGCCAGGACCCGGTACGACGCGCCGTCTGGCACGGTCTGCTGGCCTCCTGAAGCTTTGAGCGCTGTGACCTCACGACCGGGCGTACGGCGCAGCAGGACGCCCTGACCCAGCTGGCCGCGGCGGAACGCGCGGGCAGGGCGGACAGCGCGCGCGTCCGCCGGGACGAACAGACCTTCGCCACGGAACTGCGGCGCGCCGAGGAGCGGTGCGGACGGAAAAGCCGATGAGACCGACAAGGAGAGGTGACGAGTGGTCACACGACGTCCGACCCGGTGGCGGCCGCCCATGCTGTGGGTCCTCACCGCGCTCCTCAGCACCGGCTGCACGATGCTCCACCAGACGCCCACCGCAGCCCCCACCAGCCGGGCCGCACCGTCGGCAACCCCCAGGCCGGAAGCCCGGGACATCCTGCTGGCCCAGCAGTTCGACATGGACATGGAGGGCGCAGGCCCGGTCAGCTGCGGCAACGACCTTCACCAGCTCACCCGAGGCCGTCCGGACGACCACCCCCGAGTCTGGGTGACCGCGGGCGAGGACGCCACGGGAGCGAGCAACGCGGTGGCGGCGGGCCTGGGCGAGGAGTCGCGCCTGTGCCTCCACGGCTTCCCGCCCGGCGGCCCCATCACGGTCACGATCAAGGCCGGAGGGCGCACCTACACCACGACCGTACAACCCGTGGCAGAGCTGACCGCCGCGCCGTCGGCGATGGACGACCTGTTCAACGGGCGTCCGATGGAGGTCGAGGACGTCGGCGACGGCCTGCTCGAGAGCGGCTTCTGGCACTTCCTCCCGTCCGAGCCGGCCCTGACAGACATCGCCCGGTCGGGGCGGTTCACCGTGGCAGCGCGCTCGGGAGACGTTCGCGCCGAGAGCGAGGTCCCGCTGCGCCTGCCCCGGGGAGCGGCCGCCGTAGAGGGCTGGGAACGGAACCACCAGCTCGCGGTCTACGGATACCCCGCCGGCGCACGCGTCCCCATCGGTCTCTACCGCCCGGAGGACCGGGCGGACGGCCGCGTCGCGGTGCTGCAGCGGGAAGTGGGCCGAGTGGTCATGCCGCGCCACCGGGTCGCCATCTTCACCGTCCCGCCGGACGTCTTCCGCACCATCAGTGCGGAACCCGCCGACGACGAGAACCCAGCCTGTCTCTCCGTCGCCGACCTCGCCAGCTGCGCCACCTGAGCGGGTCGGCTACGCGGCACGCAACTACGACTGTTTCGTCGCCCCTCGCGTCGACCGCAGCGATGATCCTGCCGAGTTCGGCAGGGCGGGCTGTCCTCTTGGGGGCTCGTGGGCCCTCAGGAGTCAGGCCCCGGTCCTGGACACGGAGAGGCCGCTGTCGGGCGCGAGGTCACCCGTCTCGTCGGCGATGGCGGTTCCGGCCCCGGCGGTCAGCGCCACGCCGACGAACAGGGCGGACGAACCGAGGACCGCACCGATGCGCTTGTGTATCGCCCAGTGCGGCGAGCTGCGCCTGGTCGCTTCTTCCCGGCACCCCGGCCACGTCCCGGGGCGCCCCGCCGGAAGGGGCATGGGCACGGCGTGGCGGGGCCGGGGCGCCCGGGGGCTGGCTCATGATCGGCTGTGTGAAGACTTCCGGACGTCTGGCCGCCTTCGCGGTCGCGGGCCTGCTCGCCGCACTTCCCGCCTGCTCGGAGTCCGACGGCCGCGGCGGCGGTGGGGCGGGGGTCCGTACGGGCGCAGACGCGAGGGCGGGTGCTCGTAACGGCGTGGACGCTGCTCGGACGGCGGCACCTCGCACGGAGTTCCGGGGCGGGCACGCCGCTGCCTCAGGCGCCGGTGACCCGTACTTCCCGGGTCTCGGCAACGTCGGCTACGACGTCACCCATTACGCCCTGACCCTGGCCTACGACCCCGGCAGCGGCCGCCTCGAAGGCACTGCGGAGATCACCGCGAAGGCCACTGCGGACCTCAGCGCCTTCAATCTCGACCTCCTCGGCATGGAGGTGCTGAGCGCCACCGTCGACGGCCGTACGGCGCGGGTTCGCCAGGACGGGCAGGAGCTGACCCTGCAGCCGCGCGTTCACCTCAGGAAGGGCGCCGCCTTCCGCAGCGTCGTGCGCTACGCGGGTACGCCGGAGTCGATCACCCATGACAACGGGTGGCGCGAAGGCTGGTTGAAGACGGAGAACGGAGCGGTCGCCTTCGGTGAGCCGACGGGCTCGATGTCCTGGTTCCCGGGCAACCATCACCCCTCGGACAAGGCCTCGTACGACATCATCGTCACGGTCCCCAAGGGGGTGCAGGCGATCTCCAACGGGCGGCTGCGCGCCCGGCGCACCAGCGGCGACCGTGCCACCTTCCACTGGCACCAGGCCGAGCCCATGGCCAGCTACGTGGCGACCGTGGCCATCGGCAGCTACGACATCAGGACCTCCCGGACCCGATCGGGCGTCCCGGTCGTGTCGGCGATGGACACGACCGCGAGCGTGGACGAGGACGGAGAGGTCCTCGGCCGGTTCCCCGAGATCATGGAATGGGCCGAGGGAAGGTTCGGTCCCTACCCCTTCTCCGCCGCCGGGGTGATCGTCGATCAGGCGGCCGATGTGCCCTACGCCCTGGAGACCCAGACGAGGCCGACCATTCCGGCCGACATCTTCCACACCACCAACGTGGTGCACGAACTGGCCCACCAGTGGTTCGGCAACTCCGTCACCCCGCGGACCTGGCGGGACATGTGGCTCAACGAGGGCTTCGCGACCTATGCGGAGTGGCTGTGGACCGAGGATCACGGCGGGGCCAGTGCCCAGGAGCACTTCGACCGCAACCACGCCAAGGCCGCGGACGACGACGAGTGGGACTTCCCGCCCGCCGAGCCGCCGAGTGCCTCGGACATCTCCGGCCAGCCGGTGTACGTGCGCGGCGCGATGGTGATCCACAGGATCCGCCAGACCGTAGGCGACAAGGCCTTCCGTACCCTGGTGCGGGGCTGGACCCTGCGCCACCGCCACGGCCACGCCTCCACGGACGACTTCACCGCGTACGTGGAAGCCAAGGCCGGCCGGGACCTCGACTCGATCTGGGACTCGTGGCTCTACGGCGACGGCAAGCCCGAGTGATGGGGCGACGCGGTGTCAGGTCCTGATGCGCCGGTGGGCGGTCTCGACGAGCTTCATGTACTTGTCCCAGTTCCACACGGGCCCGGGGTCCTCGTGGGTGGACAGCGGGATTTCGACGTGGCCCAGGATGTGGTCCCGGTCGACCGGTACGTCGTACTTCGCGCAGATCGTGGCCGTGAGCACGGCGGATGCCTCGTACATCCCGTCGGTGTAAACGGGCTGGTCGATCCAGCCTTCGTGCTCGATACCGATGCTCCGGTAGTTGTGCCAGACACTGCCGGAGTGCCAGGCAACGTCGCGCTCGCGCACGCACTGAGCGATCCGCGTGCCGGTTGCGCTGACCACGTAGTGCGCGGACACCCTCTCGGCGGGGTCCTTGAACTTGGAGAGCATGATCGGCAAGCGGTCCGTCGTCAGATGAATGACGACGTATTCGATGGGATAGTCCTCGGGACGGTCGGAGGACGTGTAGTTGGAGTCGGAGGCCTCGACCCAGACGGCGGTGGCGTAGTCCACCAGGGCGTCCCGACGCCGGGTCGCAGGCGGCCCGGCTGCGGCGACGGGGGCCTTGCGCACAGGGCTCGGCAGTGCAACCTTCACCTTCGCCTCGGACCCCATCAGTCGGGTCAGCTCCACAGCGGCCAGAGCCGTACTCGCCGCGCCGGCAACACCCCACAACAGCCGTCGACGGCTAAGCGGGCTGTCTTCCATGGCCACTCCTCATGAGGTCGAGCAAGACAGGCAGAGGACGACACGCCGCGAATCACGGCATCACGCTATATAAGCGGCACATCCCGTAATCTGATCCTCAACCAGTGCCCGCACCCCAGCAAGCCGATACTCCACCACTCGGCGCACACCCCCACCCCTGACCGGGCCCGTCCCCGTCGGCAGGCGTCACCCCGTTTCGCTGCCGTACGGTCCGCCATGCCGCCGGTCCGGCCCCTCGTTCGGAGCCCGCTGGCCGATTGCGGCGCGCTCGTGGCGAAAACGCAAGGGTGCCGCGCCCGTGGCCGGGTGACGCGGCCCTCGGTTCACGCTGCGGGCGCGGGCGCGGGCGCGGCGGGGGGCGCGCGGCCATCCGGCCGTCGTCGGGACGAGTCCCGCCCACGCCGTAGAGGGCCGCTAACGTCGGACGAATCCTTGCCGACGCGCACGCGCACGCGGCCAGGCTGCGCGTCGACCACGCCGTTGCCCCAGTAGCCACCGCGGCCACCGACCTGCAGGCCGCGGCCGAGACGCCCGCCACCCTGGTCCCGTCCGCGCGCACCGCGGAATCCCCCGTGCGCTGCACCAATTCCGCGTCCGCGTCCGCGGAGAGCGGGACGCGGGCTGCCTTCTGCTGAACACCAGCTCCAACCTCAAAAGCGCGCTGATCCTGCGGACCGCCGCGCAGGCTTCCGACGCGAAATCGATTTCACAAGCGGCTGCCACAGTCGGCACCGGTAACGCATCAGCGCCGTCGACGTCCATGACGCTCGCCCGAGGGAGCCTTGCCTCCGGCGAGACTCCCGTCAGCCCTTGGGGCGTCCTGGAGGCGCCCCAACTAGAGCTCGTAGAGCCAGACTTGCACAGAACGTTGACGCGTTCATGACCGCTGTGTACGTTGCGCTTGAAATCGATTACAGCCTTTCGCGGGGCGCCGCGGCGGACGTCACCCCGCCCGGTTCCGCGGGGCCGCAACACCGTCAGCCCGTCCTCGTTTCCGGCAGCCGCCGGCTGCCGCGACGCCATGCCCGGATCCGGGCCGCTCCGCCCTCGCGCCCTCCTTGCTCACACGGTCCGTTCACCAGATCAGGAGAAGAGATGTCCAGCATCGGAACGCGATGGAGAGGGATGTGCCTCGCTGTCTTCAGCGGCGCCCTCGTCACCTCGCTCGCTCTCACGGGTTTGCCTGCCGGCGCCGCGCCGGCTGATCCCGCGCTGCTGGGCAACGGCACGCTCAACCGGGCATTCGCCCATGCGACTTCCGCCTATCAGGTCCCCCGGGAGCTGCTCACGGCCGTCGCGTACGCGGAGACCCACCTTGACGACCACGACGGCGAGCCCAGCCACGCGGGTGGCTACGGTGTGATGCACCTGGTCAGCAATCCGGAGCGCACCACCCTGGAACTCGCCGCCGAACTCACCGGCGAACCGGCCCGTGCACTGCGCACCGACACCACGGCCAACATCCATGGCGGGGCTGCCGTCCTGCGTCACTACGCCGACGAGCTGAGGCTCAGCTCCGAGGACCGCCGGGACATCGACAAGTGGTACCCGGTCATCGCCCGGTACAGCGGTGCCGAGGATGACCGGACGGCCAAGCTCTACGCCGACACGGTGTACGAGATCCTGGCCCAGGGCGTCCAGGGCCGGTGACCCCGGAGCGGGGCAGTTACGCCGACGTCCCCTCCCTCGACGACTCCCATGACGACTCCACCGGCGACGCCACCACTCACCGGGAAGCGGTCGCCCTCAGCGCCGACTACCCTCCCGCGCACTGGGTTTCCGCCCATTCGGCGAACCACTCCAAGGGTCGGTCGTCCGCCATCACCAAGGTGGTCGTGCACGTCACCCAGGGGTCGTACGCCGGCACCGTCAGCTGGTTCCAGAACCCGTCCGCAGGGGTGAGCGCCCACTACGTGGTCCGCTCCTCCGACGGCCAGGTGACCCAGATGGTCCACGACGGCGACACCGCGTACCACGCACGGTCCGCCAACGCGTATGCCGTGGGTATCGAACACGAGGGCTACGTCGACAACCCCTCGTGGTTCACCGATGCCATGTACCGGTCATCCGCGGATCTCACCCGCCACCTGGCGAATCGCTACGGGATCCCCAAGACCCGGGCGAACATCGTCGGCCACAGCGAGGTGCCGGGCAATGATCACACGGACCCGGGCCGCAACTGGAACTGGAACTACTACATGCAGCTGGTCAACGGCGGCAGCCGACTGATGCTCGGCGGTTCGCCCGCGGACTTCAACGGTGACGGCAAGGACGATGTGGTGACGTTCACCCACGGGTCGTTGGCGGATGTGTATGTGGCGACGGCGATGGGTTCGGCCTTCTCCGGCACGTCGGTCAAGTGGAACGACTACTTCGGGCTGACCGGCGAGACGCCGCTGAGCGGGGATTTCAACGGTGACAGGAAGGACGACGTCGTCACCTTCACCCACGGCCCGAACAACGATGTGTATGTGGGGTTGTCCAACGGCTCCTCGTTCGGCGGGGGCCAGAAGTGGAATGACTTCTTCGCACTGAATGGTGAGGTGCCGGCGACAGGGGACTTCAACGGTGACGGGAAGGACGACATCGTCACCTTCACCCACAATGCGACGGCGGACGTCTACGTGGGCCTGTCGAACGGCTCGTCGTTCGGCGGCGGACAGAAGTGGCACGACTTCTTCGCTCCGACGGGGGAGTTCCCCGCGGTCGGTGATGTGAACGGAGACGGAAGGGACGACATCATCACGTTCACCCAGGGCAGCAACGCCGATGTGTACGTGGCCTTGTCGACGGGCTCGTCGTTCGCTCCGTCGAGGAAGGTGCACGACTTCTTCGCTCCGGGGACCGAACAGCCTCGGGTGGGGGACGTGAACGGTGATGGCAGGGACGACATCATCACGTTCACCCAGGGCAGCAACGCCGATGTGTACGTGGCGTTCTCCGACGGTTCGAACTTCACGGGCGGGGGCAAGGCCAACGATTTCTTCGCCCTCTCCGGCGAGTACCCGTATGTGGGTGACTACAACGGTGATGGCAAGGACGACATCGTGACGTTCACCCACACCGCTTCCGCTGACGTGTATGTGGGGCTGTCGAACGGCTCGTCGTTCGGTGGTGGTCAGAAGTGGCACGACTACTTCGGCCTGCCCGGCGAAACCACCTTCTAGGGGAACAGGATTCGAACGGACACACTGTGGTGGGCGTCGGCGAACCCTCGTCGGCGCTCCCACCGCCGTTCTCCGCAGCGCACTTCCCGGGCGGGCGGGAGCACGCCGGAGCGCCCTGCGCCGACGTGCCGGGCGGAGACGGGGTCACGGACAGGGGGACGGTCCGGTCGAACTCGAACGGACCTGGAGGGTCGTCTGCAGCACCACCGTCTGCTGGGGCCGGTCCTTCCCGGCGATTCGTTCCAGCAACAGGTCGACGGCCGTCCGGCCCAGGTCGTACGACGGCGGCTCGACCGTGGACAGTGACGATCCGACCAGAGACGCCCAGGGCAGGTCGCCGAAGGACAGCACTCCGGTCCGCGGCGGCTCCCTGTCCGCGGCCCGCAGCGCCTCGAGGACGCCGACCGCCATGAGGTCGTTCGTCACGAACACCGCATCCGGCGGCTCCTCCATCGCCAGCAGGTCGCACATCGCGTCCCGGCCGCCCCCCGGCCCGACATCGGCGTACCGGATGAGCGCCCGCAACTGCGCCTGATCCACGCCCAGTTCTCGCAGGTGCTCACCCATGGCCACGCGGTATCCGGTGAGACGTTCCTCCGCGGCGGAGGTGCCTTCCGGGCCGGTGATGCACGCTATACGGCGGTAGCCGCTGCGTAGCAGGTGTGCGGTGGCCTGCTCACCACCGTGCTGGTTGTCGATCATGACGGCGTCGACCGCTGACCCCAGTGGCCGCCGGTCGACCGCCACCACGGGCATCCCGGTGAACCGGGACAGGTCGGTGTGGCTGCGAGAGGCGGCTGCGATGATCACGCCGGCCGTCTGCTCGGCCAGGGCCGTGTCGAGGTAGCGTCGCTCCTTGTCGAGGTCCTCGTCGCTGTTGCAGAGGACGACCGAGTGGTTCTTCTGCTGGGCGGCGTCCTCGACACCACGCGCCAGTGCGGTGAAGTAGGGGTTCCGGATGTCCGGAACGATCAGGGTGATCACGCTGGACCGCTGCATCCGCAGGGCCCGGGCCACCCTGTTCGGGGCGAAGCGCAGTTCGGCCGCGGACCGCAGGACGCGTTCGGCGAGCTCGGCGGTGACCCGTCCGCCGTTGAAGACCCGGGAGACGGTTGCGGCCGACACCCCGGCGGCTCGTGCCACGTCGTTGATCGTTGCCACAGCGGTGGAGAGCCCCTCGTCCGGGCGCGGCAGCTGCCCGCGCATCATGTGTAGTGTCCAAGAACTGTACGGGCGGAACCCCCTGCGTGGGACCCGGGCGACGGATTGCAGACTTGCGCGTTCGTGGACCCCACCGGTGGGCCGCTGCCGCCGTCCGGCCGCGCGACCGGCGCTCGAACGGGTGCTCGGCATTCCGCTTCATCGGCATCGGTGTCTGTGCCGGCAGTGGCCCTCCGGCCTGCCGTCCAGGCAGGTATGCATCATCTCCTACGTGACCGCCCTCCCGACCAGCGCGAACCGATCGCCTCCGCACACCAACGGGGCACCTGGAAAAGGGAGTCGATGTGCAGCGACTCCATCCGTCGTCAGTGGCACGGCATGCGCCGCACGGGCGGAAAGGGGGAACCGTTCACGCATGGATGCGTGTCTCCGAGCACACAGCAAGACGTGTCCGGGCGGCCCGGCTCGATCCTCAGGGGGGATCTTGACTTCATCGCACCGCGGACGACTACGTGCTCTGGCCGCCGGCGTACTGGCGCTGGCCGCCGGCGCGCTGGTCACCGCCCCGAGCAGCGCAGCCGAGCAGCACCGCATACCCGGCTCCGCCACCACCTGGCCCGCGGCCGGCCCGGAACCGGAGTCGGCGTACGTCGCCGCACCGCGCAGCGACCGCCAGTACCCGGGCGTCGTCCTGCCCGGCCGCGCCACGGAGCCGGCGCGGGTGGCCGCCGCCAAGCCGCGGCACGACGTCGACGGCGACGGCCTCAGCGACATGATCGTCATGGAGTACGACCAGAGCACGGGCGTCTACCTGTCGTCGATCACGGCCTGGAGCGACTATGCGATCTACAAGACCGACCCCGAGGCCTCGTTCAAGGACCTGCTGCCGGTGGGCGATGTCGGCGGCACGACCAGGCCCGAGCTGCTCTCCCTCTCCTTCGACGGCGTGCTCACGCTCTACGAGGCCGGCCTGAGGGCCACGTCGGCGCCCCTGTGGTCCGGCGGCGGCTGGCAGAAGTACAACCGCCTCATGGCCACCGGCGACATCACCGGAGACCACCGCCCCGACCTGCTCGCCCGCGACCACGTCGGCGACCTGTGGCTGTACACCGGCACCGGAACCGTCAGCAAACCCTTCAACGCGCGGGCCAAGGTCGGCTCCGGCTGGGGGATCTACGACCAGATCGTCGGCGCCAGCGACGTCGACGGCGACGGCCTCGGAGACGTCCTCACCCGCACCCTGACCGGCGAGCTGTGGTTCCACAAGGGCTCCGGCAGCGCCACCGCCCCGCTCAAGCCCCGCGTCAAGGTCGGCACGGGCTGGAACACGTACAACGTGATCAGCGGGCCGGACGATGTCGACGGCGACGGCCTGAGCGACCTGCTCGCCCGCAACCGCGACGGCTTGCAGTACTTCTACAAGTCGCTCGGTGGAGGCAAGTTCGCCGCGCCCGCATACTTCGGCAGCGGCTATGAGCGCAACAAGTTCATCGTCGGCGCCGGCACCACGCAGCTCTACGGCAAGGCGCAGAACCTCATGACCCAGGCCGACAACACCCTGGCCAAGTACTACGCCCTGGCCAACGGTGACTACCTGTCGCCGCCGATCGCGGCCGGCACCGAGACGCCCGGCTCCCGCACCACCTACGCCACCGGGCTCAACAGCCACAACCACGCCAGTTACGTGCAGAACATCGGCAGCGACCTGTACATCCGCGGTCAGAAGGTCAGCACGACGTGGAACTACACGCTCATGGTCGGCCCCGGTGACCTCACCGGCGACGGCAAGGGCGACCTGCTCAGCCGCGACTCCGCCGGTGTTCTGTGGCTGCACCCCGGCGACGGCGCCGTGTACACCAAGCTCGGCGCGCGCATCAAGGTCGGCACCGGCTGGAACGCCTACGACGCGCTCGTCGGTGCCGGCGACTACTCCGGCGACGGGCGGCCCGACGTGCTCGCCCGGGACACCTCCGGCCGGCTGTTCCTCTACAAGGGCACGGGGACGTCCACCGCGCCGTTCGCCGCCCGGGAACAGGTCGCCACCGGCTGGAACGTGTACGACAGGCTGGTCGTGCCGGGTGACATCGACGGCGACAGCAAGGGCGATGTGCTCGCCCGCCTCCCGAACGGCGACATGTACCTGTACACCTCAACGGGCAACGCCGGCACCGCGACCTTCACCGCCCGGGTGAAGTTCGGCACCGGCTGGAACATCTACAAGAACATGATCTGAGCTTGTTCTTTAACCTTTCAACCGTTGTAGGGCGGTAAGGCGCTTTCCCCGGTGGACGGTTTTGCCCACGTCGTAACGGGGTGCCCGGTGTCTGTTCGGGGTGCCGGGTGGTCGTCCGGGTCCGGGCCGGTGGGGTTTCGGTGCTCTCGCGGGGCAGGACATGTGCTGGCGCAGGTTCCGAACCGTCCGCCGGACCCGGGCGGGTGTGAGCCGGTGCGGTGCGGCCGGCCTCTCCCAGGGGTACCGCAGGTCGCCGGTGAGCGAGCCGGAGCTGGGTGTAGGGCGCGTACAACTCGTCCCGGAAACGTGATGCTTCCGCGAACGCTTCCCCCGGAGCGGCTTCAGGCAGCAGACTCACCCTCACGGCCTTCGTTCTGATCGGTGCACCTTGGTCGGAGCACATGATCAGACGAACGCCGCCTCAGCGTCCGGAGAATGCACAGGTCAGCGACCCAGTTCGAGTCATTTTCGACGCCGCACCCTCCGGGGCAGGGTCAGGCTCCTTCGGGGGTGATCAGGCAGAAGGGATGGTCGACGGGGTCCTCGTAGACGCGGTAGCCGATCGGCTTGTCCGAACCATCCAGCAGCGTCGCGCCGAGGGCGAGCACCTGCGCCTCAGCCGTATCGAGGTCCGTGACCATCACGTCGATGTGCATTTGCTGAGGACGCGCGGGATCCGTCCACCGCGGCGCGCGAAAGCCGTCCACCCGCTGGAAGAGAACCACCGGGGTGCCCGCCGCGTCCTGGAGCACGACGAAATCGCCGGTGTCGGCCTGCCGGGAGAGCGACAGCAGCTTCTCGTAGAAACCCGCGAGTTCATCCGGGTCGGGGCAGTCGATGACAACGGTGTACAGGCGTCCGATCATCCGGCTCATTCTGCCACTCCACTGGCCGGCGAGCGGGCCAAACGGCAGGGGCCCAGCCCAAGGTTGAAGAACAAGCTGAGTCCCGCGGCCCGCACGGGCCGGCCGGCAGCGCGTCTCCGGCCCCAGCAGGTGGCGGTCGACCACGACCAACCGGCCCAATTCCCGCTCGTCGAAGACGATGATCACGCGAAGCCTCGCCCGCGTCTGTGGTTGCCCCGGTCCCAGGGCCCAGGGGCACGGCGGAGGTGGAGATGGACGTGAAGGGAGGGCGCGGAATCGTCGACGGCGCCGCTTCCTCAAATGAACCTCTGAACGTTGCTCGATCCGCTGGACAGTCTATTGATCGACCCCATACTTTCGGGGCTTGATGTACGTCAACCAGACAGACACAACGGGGGAGTTGTCCATGTCAAAGTTCACGCGGACCGCCGCAGGCATCCTGGGTGCGGTCGGAATCGTCGCTTCGTCAATGATCTTGGCTCCCGCCGCGCACGCGGCGAGTGGTGGCGGCTGCTGGGAGTACTCAGAGGGCTACGAGCGCTCCACCTACGTCAACTGGAGTTCCTGCATCAGTGCCCCGAAGGCGGGTATCGGCCGGCCCGATGCCTACGTGACCCTGCGCGCCGGGCACCCCGCCTGCAAGATCATGATCCAGGTGTTGCGGACGGGAGGCTCGAAGGTCATGTCGCAGAAGATCTACGACTGCCCCTCGGGTGCCATCCGGAACAAGCGCTTCACCGCCCCGGACTTCAAGGGCGACAATGCGACGCCCGGCAGGGCCTACGCGACCTACACGACCATCTTCTGGACCAGTTCCAAGACAGCCACCATGGCCAACAAGAGCCCCTGGCTGAAGCTGCCGTAAACGCCACCCGGACGCGGTACGTGCCCGCAAGGGGCGCGTACCGCGTGGCTCCGGGAGCGGGATGTGGCCCGGCACCTCCGCCCTGGGGCCGTGCCCGGCCGGCGTCGTTGCCTGCCATGGAGGAGATGCTGAACGCTGAGGGACGGCTCCTCGACGGGGCACCGAGCCGCGCCTGAAGCTGATCAGCGGGGACGCGGCGGCGGGCATGACGGTCCTGTTCGGCGCCCGGGTCCAGCGGCAGGGCGATGGGCCGCCGCGGGTCGGTGCAGGTCAGGGATTCCCTCCAAGGTGCTGCGCCCTTGTCATTTCGTTGGACGGACGTGCTGCTCGGGCTGTCGGCGCGGTAGGAGCCCGCAGGAGGTCTCGCCAGCCGGCAGGCCAATGGGACAGCGCGAGAGTGCCCATGATGAGAAGGTGGGTCGGCGCGGCCCAGCTCTCCACCGCCGGCTCGTGGTTGACGATGTGGGTGGTGACCGCGCCGGTGAGCACGAACATCAGCGTCGTGGCACCCAGGAAGCGCGTTCGCTTGGCTTTCGGGGGTCAGCCCCGCAGGGTGGCGATGGCCTTCTCGATGCGCCGTCGGCGCGTCTCGGGCCTCTTCGCGCTCTCGACGGCGCGCACGTGCTCGTGCTTGCGGCTAGAGGCAAGGTTGTCGTACGCGGCGCGGGCGGCCGGGTCGTCGTCCAGGGCTCGGGCGAAATCCGGGGGCTCGACGACGACGCGCGGCTCGGTGTCGAGCTCCAGGTCGACCTCGACCTGCTCGCCGATCGCGACACCGGCGGCCTGCCGGTTGGCGTTGCTGAGGCCGAGCAGGCGGCGGCCCCACAGGATGGCGACCCGGCTCTTCCAGGAATGCCCGTTGACCGTGATCGTCACTGCCGGCCGCGCGCCCCCACCGAGCGCTGCTACCACCTCGGGCGGAACTTCCAGGCCCCGCATGGGCTCGGGCGGCTCGACGTGGGCCCAAAACTTCATGATTCTTCTCCCGTTGTTCTGCCGGCTCACCGCAGATCCGGCCCGCCCGGCTCCGATGCTGCCCCCACTTCCCACACCGGGACCATCGCCGTGTCCCGGACGGCTGCGAGGCAAGAGAGCGCGGCTACTCGGCGTAGGGCTGGTCGGCTCCCGGGGCGCTGTAGCCGAGGCTCCAGACATAGCCATCCGGGTCGGCGAAGGTGCCGCCGTACCCGCCCCACGGCAGGGCACCGGCGGGCTTGAGGATCGTGGCACCGGCCTTCCGGGCCTCTGTCATGATCTCCTCGACCCGTGCCTCACTGCGGACGACGTAGGTCAGAACCAGCCCGCTGAAGCCGCTGCCTTCCGGATCCGTGCCCACCTGGTCGGCCAGACCCTCGCGACCGTAGAAGCCGACCGGCGAGGCGCCGTCCGACTCGAAGAACACCGAGATGCCGTAGTCGTTCTTGATCTTCCAGCCGAGCCCCTCGGTGTAGAACCGCTTGGCCCGGTCCATGTCCCGGACACCGAGCAGAATCGAGCTGACGTGCGCTTTCATGCCTTACTCCTTGCACTGTCGATGGACGTCGATCGGTATGACAGGGACGGAAGTCAGGACAGCGTGGGGGTGAGCGACGCGGCAGCCTCCCAGGCGAACCCGTCCGGGTCGGTGAAGGTGTCGGCGGTGCTGCCGAGGACGATGCGGTGCGAGCCGGTGCCGTCGACGGGGACGCCGAGGTCCTTGGCCAGGGCGCGGCGCTTGTACAGCGCCAGTGTGACGCGGCTGGACTGACCGGGGGCGAACTCGGCGTACTTGCCGCCGAAGCTCTTGGCCACAGTCAGGCCCCGATCGACGTAGAACTGCTTGGTGGCCTTCACGTCCTCGACGCCGATCAGCAGGACGACCTCGTCGATCTCGCGGGTGGCGGGGCCGGTGTCCTTCTTCGCCGACGTCGCGATCTTCCAGATCGTCCCGTCCGGGGCCTGGACGACGCCGCTGTACCCCCACAGCGACTTCGCGGCGGGCTTCAGGACCGTGGCGCCGGCGTCCACGGCGGCGCCGACGAAGCCGTCGACGGTGGCCGGGCGGGACACCGTGAGCGCCAGGGTGAAGCCGCGGAATCCGGTGGAGTGCGCCTCGGACGCCCGCAGGCGTATATACGCGTCCACGCCGAAGGCGCTGTAGAAGCGGCGGGCGGACTCGGGGTCGGCCACCTCAAGGGTGACGGACGCGACGGACGTGTTGGCTGCGGTGGAAGTGGTGGTTGCCATGACCATCACGCTAGGGGCTGTGCGGTGGCCGGGGCTTCTCGATTCCTGACCGGTCTTGAGACGTGCTTCGCCACGCACGCCGGCATCCCCTCCACCTGGATCGCCGACCCCGCATCGCGGGCCGTACCCGCAGCATCGGCATGGTCGGCCGCCGCATCCGCCGCCTGGCGCCGGAGGGCCCCGGGCGGCATGCCGACGAGCTCGGTGAAGCGGGTGGTGAACGTTCCCAGCGACGCGCAGCCGACCGCGAAGCAGACCTCGGTGACGCTGAGGTCGCCCCGCCGCAGCAGCGCCGTCGCCCGCTCGATGCGACGCGTCATCAGGTACGCGTACGGCGACTCACCGTAGGCGGCCCGGAACTGCCGACTCAGGTGCCCGGCGGACATGTTCACATCGTGGGCGAGCGCCTCCACGTTCAGCGGCTGCGCGTATTCCCTGTCGATCCGGTCGCGGACGCGGCGCAGCCGCGCGAGATCAGCCAGGCGCTGCGCCTGGACGCGTGCACGCCGCCATTCAGGCTTGCACATGAGAACCCTCCCCTGTCTTTCGTCTTCCATTTCCATCGACGTCTTCGAGCGTCTGGGGTGCGCGCCTCAGCGGGCACCCCAGACGCTCGGTGGTGTGGACCGGGCCGCCGGACTCGACCAGCCGCCGCTCGGGCAACTGCCGGACAGCAGCGGGACGGAGTCCGGGCTCATGACCGGCTCAACGAGGACCCGGACGCCGCCGGGGCGGCGACCGGCAGCAGGGCAGGCACTACCGCTTTGTGCGCCGCCGCGCTCCTCATGGGTGGTCGTGATGGCGGCCCGCCTAGCTCAGCGCAGCTCCTGAATGCGGACCAGGTTGCCCGCGGGATCGCGGAACGCGCAGTCGCGGACGCCGTACGGCTGCTCGGTCGGCTCCTGGACGACCTCAGTAGCACCGGCCTGCACCTTTTCGAACGTGGCGTTGAGGTCCGGGGTGGCCAGCAGGATCCAGCCGTAGGTGCCCTTGGCCATCATCTCGGCGATCGTGCGGCGCTCGTCCTCGGTGATGCCGGGATCGGCGGCAGGCGGCGCCAGAAGGATCGACGTGCCCGGCTGACCGGCCGGGCCGACCGTGATCCAGCGCATCCTGCCCTGCCCGACATCGCTGCGGACCTCGAAGCCGAGGACGTCGCGGTAGAAGGCGAGCGACGCGTCCGGGTCGTCGTGCGGAAGAGTAGTCGTGTGAATGGTGATGTCCATGGTGAGCAGGCTAGAGGCGGCTCCGTGCCCCGCGCTTCTCGATTCCTGATCGATCCGGACACGCCCGGACGTCCACGGGCATGTCACGCGGAGCGCACTCGCTTCCCGCGACGGTACACCCGATGCCCCGTCAACCGCCTTCCAGGGCCAACGATACGGACGAGCACGTGCCCGAGGTGGCGACTTCGATCGGGCTGCTGCTCACCGTCGTCGACGAGCGGCGCCTGAGCCCCGCCGGCGGCGGGCGTGCTCGCGGCGGCGACCTCGACTCAGGGGGTGTCGCGCTCCTCGACCAGCGGGTCCACGGTGTGGTCTCCGGCGCCGATGAAGTCCTTGCCCTGACCGCACTTCGACTGTGCCCGCACGTGACCCGTCCCCTCAGCCGGTGCACCGAGGGGCCCGCGGGCACCCCGGGCGTCCCGCTCACTGCTTGGTCAGGAGCGGCCCGGGAAGCGCAATGATCGGAGCCGTCCGGTTGCCGCCGACGATGCGTACACGGGTCGACGTTCCGCCCGGGATGCACGCGAGCGTGCGTGCTCTCACGGTTGATCCGCAGCTTGACCGAACTCGACATCTGCGGATAGTCAGGACCCATCCGCCCTGCTCCGTGCAGGTCCCGACCGGCAGGGTGTACTGGCCGCCCTGCCCTTGCCGGTCAACGTCAGGGATGCAGCGCCCTCCGGGGCGGTCCACACGCCCGGATAGTCCGTGTACGGCCCGGAGCAGGAGCCGCAGACCGTCGCCACCAGGGCTACGACGGAGATTGCGGCTACGGCACGGGACGGCGGGCGGGCGCGAGCGCTCCGCCGTGCCGGCGAGGCAGATGACGGTGGCCGCGCCGGAGGCGACCATGGCGACCGCGCCCCACACGAACCAGGGGCCCGTGCCCGCCGCGACCGGCACGACCAGGAGAGCCGGCGCGAGGATCCACGAGGCGGCTGCCCGCCAGGCGCCCTCGCGCCGAGGAGGGAGGTGGCCGGGTGGGCGCCCCCGCGTGGAGGCCGCGGCTGGCGTCGCGGCCCGGGCCTGCCGTCAGGAGTTGGGCAGGCGGCGGAAGCGGCCGTCGTCCTGGTAGCCGACCGCCGGTATCCCCAGCAGGTCGTCCACGCCGGGGAAGCCCTCGCCCGCCTGGAACTCCGCCCCGTGCACCGACGCGTTCTGCGGCGGGCCCGCATACATGCCGGTGTGGGCGCTGCCCAGTTCCATGAGGTAGCCGCCCGTCGCCGATGGGCGGCGCCGGTCGTTGGCGACGGCCTGGGTGGCGTAGGTGTTCATGGCGGCGACGCGCTCGTAGAGGGCGGTCGCCGACATCGGGGGGCGGCGGGCCGGGCGGCCGTCGAGGCCCTTGACCCGGATGTGGTGCGTCCGGGCGTGCCTCAGCACCGCTCCCAGCCCGGTCGCGCCCAGGTTCATGTTGCTGTCGTAGCGGGCGACGAACGCCTGCAGTTCGGGGTTCATCGTCCCTTCGGCGAGGTACGCGTCGACGTGTGACTGGTATCCGTCGTCGCGGATGCTCTCCAGGTAGAGGGTGCTCACGCCGGCGGCCTGGATCTGTTCCATGTGCGTGCACAGGAACTGCCAGATGGGTGCCCCGGAGTGGGTGCCGCCGATGGCCACGCCCTCGGACTGATCCAGCAGTGCGCGCAGGTCGCCCATCGCGTCCTGGGAGGTGGCGCCGGCCAGGGTGTCCTCCACCCTCTGGTGGCGCTGCTGCCGGTCCTCGGGAGTCTCCGTGTACGCGTCGCGCGTGGCTCGGGCGTCACGGCCGAGTTGTGTGTCGCGCGCGTCCTGGCGGTTCCAGTGGCCGAGGGTGCGCGGGTCGGCGCGGCCGATGCCCTCCAGTACGTCATTGCGTCCGGCCGTCGGGGGGACGTCCGGCGCGAGCCTGCGGATGTTGCCCAGGTTGTAGTGGAGCAGCTGGTCGGTCTCCTGGAGTGTCTGCGGGTCCGCGTCGATGGCCAGACGCTGCTTGTTGACGGCGTCCCGGGTGGCCTGCGGCAGACTCTGCCATTCGTCCGCCGTCAGCGCGTTCGGCGTGCGGTCCCTCGCACGGGAGTTGCGGGGACCCCGTAGCCGCAGCGCTGGGCCCGGCGGGTGCTGGTGCAGTTCGTCCTGCTCCATGCGCTGGACCGCGGGAGCCGGACCCGACGGCGGCTCCGCGGTGTGCGCGTGCCGCTGTGCCTCGATGATGCGGGACACCGCCGCGTTCCCGGCGAGACGCTGGAGCTGCAGCATCGACTCCGCGGTCGTTGCGCCGCCGGACCGGGACGGTCGCGCGGCCGTCGCGGCTCCCGGGCGCTGCGGTCCCTTCCGCTGCTCGTCACCGGCCTGCTGCGCCCGCATGCGGCGTCCCTTCTGCGACATGGACTGGGAACGTCCAGTGTCACTGCTCTGCCTTCCTCGGCGGTACGTCCGGAGGGGCAGGTACGGGTGCAGGCGCCCTGCCCTTCACGCGTGGAGCGGGAGCGGGGGCGGCTCACCGTCCCCGGCGTGTCCCCCGGAGCGGGGCGCGGATGGGGGCTCCGGCTGTCAGGGGGGCCGCGGCTGGGTCGGCGACGTACGCCCGCCAGCCGCAGGGAAGCCGATGCCGTCAGGACACACGCAGCAGCACACCCTTCACACCCGGCCGTACGGGCCCGGCCGGGTGGCGCCGATCCCGTTCGACGCCGAGACGGTCTTTCCGGAGCTGGCCGGTACGGCCCGCTTGGTCACCCTCCTCTCTCCCCGGGCCGGGCGGCCTGGCCCGGATGACAGCTCCGTTGGCGGGGTGCCGCTGCCGCTGCCGCTGCCGCTGCGGTTGCCGCTGCTGTGCGGAGCTGGGAGGCGGGGGAGGTGTCGTGCTCGGTCTCGTCCCGTTCACTCTTGGGTGGTGTTTCGCCTGTGCGGGGTGGGGGAGTATCGGTTTGCTGCCGGCCGCGGCGTTCGCGGGCTGGGGTGAATCGGGAAGGCGTGTCATGGCTCAGGGGACTGTGAAGTGGTTCAACGCGGAGAAGGGGTTCGGGTTCATTGCGCCGGATGACGGTACTCCGGACGTGTTCGTGCATTTCTCCGAGATCGATGCGTCCGGGTTCCGGTCGCTCGAGGAGAACCAGCGGGTGGAGTTCACCACTGGCCAGGGCCCCAAGGGTCCCCAGGCGCAGCAGGTCCGCCCCATCTGATCCGTTCTCGCCGACCGCTGCCGCGGAACCCGACCCTCGCCCGGCCCTTGCGTCCTACGGCCAGTTGCGGGGTTCAGGGCGTGCCCGCGGTCACGGCCGCGCCCAGTCGACGCCGAGGGCGGCGAGCTGCGCCCGGCCGAGCCGGTCGCGGCGGGCTTCCTGGTTGGCGTACCAGATCCCGGTGCGGTGTTCGGCGCCGTGGGGCAGCCGCTCGACGGCGGCCCGGCGGGGCAGGCGGCCTTCCCGCTGGATGTACTGCTGGAGGGCCTGGAGGCCTTTCTGGATCGCCTCGGCCTGCCCGCGCGCGGGCAGGCCGAGGCGGCCGCCTTCGCCGCCGTCTTGCGGGCCCGCGGGGCCGTTTTCACGCCGAGCTCGGCGGGCCGGCACTGCTGCTCCTCGTTCAGCCGGTTCCAGTCCCGCCGTTGGGTGGCGAGCCACCGTCCGACGTCCTCGCCGTGCCGGGTGACACCGGGGCGACGGCCGTCAGTAGCCTGTCCACGACGACCAGCCCCTCCCCGCAGCACGTGACCGGGCCGGCTCACGATGCCCAGGCTGCCCCGCTCGAGTCGCCCACGCACCGGCATCCGCCGAAAGCGGTACGGGCGAAGTGTTACTCGGGGCGTGAAGTGGAGCGTACGTGGCGACGGACCCTGCGCCGCACGCGCTCGCCCACCACGACCAGGAGATGCCCATCCCCATGATGTCGGGGAAGACATCCCTGACCAGTTGTACCGTGTTGGCCCCGGTGGCGGCTTCACCGATGACTTCCAGGACGCCCGTGCTCAGGGAGTCCGGGGCGGGGCGAGCCGCCATTCCCCGGAATGGCCGGGTGGGAGCGCCAGGTCACGTCGGACGGCGGTGTAGTACCCCTCACGTGCGGCGCGTTGGTGCTGGAGGAGGGTCGACCAGGCCTCCGGGCTCTGCGTGCGGTCTCGCAGGAAACCCTCCATCTCCATCACCACGACGACCCATGCGCGTGCCTTGTCCACCACGTCCGGGGTGCCGAGCATCAACAGCGCCTCCCCGGCCGGATCCCGGGCATCAGTGGCATCGGCCAGGAGCGGGGCCGCTTCCTCGGGCGACAAGGGATGCGGGTGGGGGTCGTTGCCGAGGTGCGCCGCGATCCGGTAGGCCAGGGTGACGCTCTTCTTCAGCGACCTGGCGTAGTCGGCGTAGGCCGTCAGCCGCCGCCCATCCCACTGGGCCGCCTGCTCGCGGCGGAAGCGGGCCTGGTCGCCGCGCGTGGTCGCCAAGTACGAGCCGAGGGCGCCGATCACCACGCCGATCAGGGCGGGGAGCTGTTGTATGAACGCTGACATGATCACACGGTATATCGCCCGGGCAGGAGCGACCTGATGTTGTCTCAGTTCGTGAGTCCGCGGCAGCCGATGCGAGGGGCGGCGATGGCGGCGAACGTGAGGTAGTGCCCGGCCCTGCGCTCGAAGCGACGCCCCCGTGGGATCCTGCTGCAATGTTCTTGAGTGACCATGCAAACAGTGTCGAGCTTCGTCCGCTGCGCTACCAGTTCGCCACGGTCCGGGGTAACCGCTACGACGACAACTGGCTGGTCATCGGTGGCACGGTGACGACTGCCGAGGGCAGTTGGTCCTTTGCCGACCCGTGTCTGTTGACCCACGAAGCCCGCCAGGTTGCCGCGTGGTTGCGCGGGGTGGCCGCGGGGACGGTGTCCGTGATCCAGCCCAATGCCGAAGGCTATTTGTTCCCCGACCCGTGGTTCAACGAGCCCGTCCTGGCCTTCACCTTCGCGGGCCGGAGCGAGACCGAGGCGGTGATTCGCATTCACCTGTCCATGGAGGCGTCGCCTCCATGGCAGCAGGGTGAGGACAAGGCGGACATCTACCAGTACTTCATCGAGGTCCGGGCGAACACGGCGGCCCTGCTTGAGGCGGCTGACCAGTGGGACCTTGACCTCGTGCCGTTCCCAACCCGCTGACCCGAGGCGGCCGTTCCCGCCGGGCGGTGCCGATGGGCCTCTCCGGTCCCGGCTGGGGCGGCGCGCCACCTGGGCTCCGTCGGTCGCCGCCGTGTGTCTGCCGCCGGATGCGAAGCGGTCGCCCTCAGGCGGCGCGTGGGGGCGCCGGTGGCATGGCCAGACGGGCCGTCACTGCGGTCAGCCAGAGCAGGCCGAGTCCCGCGCCCGCGGTGAAGGCGAGGACGGAGGCGGCCGAGGCCATGAATCCGACGAGGACCGCGACCGGTACGAGACGGGACGCCACGGCCCAGCTGCGGTGCCCGCGGGTGGCGAGCGGGCGGGACAGGACGACGAACGCGGCACACAGTGCGAGGTACCCGACCATTCCGGCAGCCATGTGGGCGGCACCGTGCCCGCTCATCACGGTCGTGCCCGGGGCCCCGACGGGAAAGCCTGCCCCGGCGTCGGCCGGGAAGGCCGCGGCAGCCCAGAAGGAGATGCCGAAGACACCGACCAGGACCGGGCCCCACGTGCCGCCCGCGTCCCCGCCCACGACCCGGCGCAGACCGGCTGCCCCCGCGATCAACAGGGCGCCGGCGAGTGAGAAGTTCACTGTCTGGACCCAACCCGACTCGCCGAGGGCCAGCTGGCTGATCGCGTTACGGCCGAAGTCGAACCCGTCCCGCGCGAAGCTCTGGACGATGGCCGCGCCGAGGAACAGCGGGCCCGCCGCCATCCCGCCGACCAGAGCCGTCCGCCCACGGCGCGATGCAGGTGCGGTGGGGGCGGGGTGAGGGAGTGCGCTGAGCGTGTGGGGCATGACCGGCCTTCCTCGCATCGATGTCGTCGCTGATCTGACCGACGGCGACCGGCGAAGTCATCGCTCCGGGGGGCGTGATCTGGGTCACTGAAGTCCCGGTCGCCTGGCTCGAATTGAGCGCGAGGGCTCCCACGGCGCCGCCCCGGCGCGGTGACCGGTTCACGTGAAGGGGACGCGCATGCCGCCCTGCCGCCCGCGGTGAGGACTTCGAGCACCGTGGCGACCAGGTCGTGGTCGTACGACTTGCCGTCCGAGGCCAGTACGCCGGGGGCAGATGCTCGCGCCGGTCGCGGCATCCAGCCAGAGCAGGGTGGCAGGGGCCTCCGCCACGGAGTCCAGGCTGCCGCCGAAGTAGCCGCCCGGCACGTTGACGGCCTCTCCGAGTGCCGGCAGCCAGGCGTCGAGGGTGCTGTCCTCCGGCACCAGCCACACCTGGCTGCCCCCAGCCGCGCGCGTCGGCTCCCTCCGGAACCCAGCCGAACAGTTGACGGCCCGGTGGCCGACCTCAGCTCGGCTTGCGCCACACGGAGATGTGCTTCGCGGAGTCCTGGGTGAACGGCGCCCCGTCCCAGTCCGCGACGCGACGTTCCCTCTCGAGCCCGGCGATCCGTGCCATCAGGTCGAGCTCTGCCGGCCAGGCGTAGCGGTGCCGGGAGTTGTCGCGGCGGTAGCGGCCGTCGTCGCCGTCGCGGGTGAAGTGGTGCGAGACGAGAATCTGCTCGACGAGGTCGAAGGTGTCGAAGCCGAGATGCTGCTCAGACACGTCGAACGGCACCGCGACCTGGCCGGGCGGCAGGAACCGCAGCGGCGGCACGCCCAGCTCGATGACGAATCGGCCGCCGGGCTCCAGATGACGTGCGGCGTTGCGGAAGCACTCGACCTGCTCGTCCTGCGTGAGCAGGTTCGTGATGGTGTTGTAGACGAGATAGACCAGGGTGAACTCGCCGGGGACGACGGTGGTGGCCATGTCCCCGATGACTACCGGGAGCGTGTCCTCGTCGATCTTGCGCCGCAGCACCGCTGCCATGTGCTCGGACAGTTCGATGCCCACTACCGGCACGCCGCGTTCCCGGAGCGGGACGCCCACGCGTCCGGTCCCGATGGCGAACTCCAGTGCCCGGCCGCCTCCGGCGAGCTCGGCGAGGAAGGTCAGAGTCGGGCCGAGAACGGCGGCCGAGGACGTCTCGGTCTCCTCGGCGTCGTAGCGGTCGGCGGTCTCACGGGTCCACAGCTCACTGCTCGTCACGGGCGGCCACTTTGCCGGGTACCGAGGGGCGCTGTCGACGCATTTTCCTTCCACCGGCTCCGATCACACGGTTCGGGCGGGCCGGTGCAGGCCTTTCAGGGTGCCGCCCGGCTCGGGGCGCACGGTCACGGCGGTGGTGCGCTCGTTCTCCTCGGCGCAGCGTGCACCGCCCACAGCTGGTGCCCATGCCGCAGATGCCGGCCCGTACGCCACTTCCTCGGCGACGCCGATCCCGGTTCCCGGCACGCGCCGACGGACGCGACGGCGGTGCTGGGCTGCTCCTGCGGCATCTGGGACTTTGCCGGCCCTGTTCGCATGGTCCGCCCTCGACGAACCCCCCACCGCCCGGCCTGGGGTGCTCCGGCCATGGGACCGTACGCCTTCCCGCGTTCCGCCTACGAGGAGGCGCTCGCGCACGTGGTCCACCTCGCCGAGGCCCGCACGGCCCTGCCTCCGTCCGGCGCGGTCGGGGGGACGTGACCGCGGTTCCGGTTCCGGTTACCGGTACTGGTTCCCGTGATGCGTCCCACCCGCGCCTTTCTATCTCCTATCTGTGTTGTTTCTAGAATGGCCGGATGAAGGACATCGACGCGATCGCCGTGTTGCAGGATCCCGTGCGCCGCCGCCTGTACGAGTACGTGGTGGCACAGGGCCGTGAGGTCGGCCGCAACGAGGCCGCGGAGGCGGTCGGGGTGGCGCGCACGCTCGCTGCGCACCACCTGGACCGGCTGGCCGAGGCCGGCCTGCTGGAGAGCGGTAGCCGCCGTCTGACGGGACGGTCGGGGCCGGGGGCGGGCCGCCCTGCCAAGGTGTACACGCGGACGCGGGTCGAGCGGTCGGTGTCGCTGCCCGCCCGTGACTACCGCACCGCCGCCGAGTTGCTGGCCGAGGCCGCCGAGCAGGCCGGACTGGACGCCGGGCTCTGCGCGGCCGCGCGCCGCCGGGGTGAGGCCTTGCGCGGCTCGGCGGGGCCCTGTAGCGGTCTCGAAGAGGCCATGGAGATGCTCGCCGCCCGCGGCTACGAACCGCACCTGGAAGCCGTCGAGAACGTCGAGGGCGTCCACGGTGCGGAGG
Source organism: Streptomyces sp. MB09-01 (assembly GCF_033794505.1). Taxonomy (NCBI): domain Bacteria; kingdom Bacillati; phylum Actinomycetota; class Actinomycetes; order Kitasatosporales; family Streptomycetaceae; genus Streptomyces; species Streptomyces sp. MB09-01. Next base: position 34,831 of record NZ_JARAYQ010000003.1, read on the forward strand.
GTGTCGGCGGGGCGAACGGAGAGGCCGCCCGTGTCGTCCGCATGCGCAACTGCCCCTTCCATGCCGTCGCCGAACGCTTCCCGCCGCTCGTCTGCGGCATGAACCTCGCCCTGCTGGAGGGCCTGCTGGGAGCCGACGGTCCGGTCCGCGCCCGGATGGACGCCCGGCCGGGGGAGTGTTGCGTGGTGGTCGAGGCTTCTAAAAACAATGATGATTGACATAGAAACGGGGGGCGTGCTGGGATGGGGCCATGACCGCATCCACGCATGCCGCCCACCTCGCCCAGCTCAACGTCGCCACGCTCAGCCATCCCTTCGACGACCCGCGCATGGCGCCGTTCGTCGAGATGCTCGATCCGGTCAACGCCGCCGCCGACGCCTCGCCCGGCTTCGTGTGGCGGCTCGTGGAAGAGGGGGAGGCCGACGCCACCGGCCTCCGCCCGGCGGGCGAGGACGTCATCGTCAACCTGTCGGTGTGGGAGACCCAGGAGGCGTTGTGGGACTTCGCCTACCGCAGCGGGCACCTGGAGGTGATGCGACGGCGCCGCGAGTGGTTCCAACGGCACGTCGAGGCGCACCTGGTGCTCTGGTGGGTTCCCGCCGGGCACGTCCCGACCGTCGGCGAGGCCCTGGAGCGGCTGGCGGACCTGCGGGCGCACGGGCCGTCCCCGCGCGCGTTCACCTTCGCCTCTTCCTACACCGCCACCGAGGCCGCCGAGCACCCTCGGGCCGTGGGGCCGGCGCAGACCGAGGAGGTCGCCCGGACACCTTAGAGGGGTCTGGGCTTCCTGCCGGACACCGGTGGCAGGCGACTGACGCGGCCCGGCCGTCGCCCAGCCCGGGGCCGCCCCGCCCGCGGCCGAACGGCCCAAGGGCGGAGGCCGCGACAGGCCCGGCCTCCCCGGTCGCACCTATCGTGGGAGCAGGCCCATGACGGTACGGACGCGCGCGGACGGGTGGATCGTGAACGGATCCGGGATCGACTACGAGGCGGTCTTCCAAGCCCTGCCGGGCGCCGTCGCGCTGCTCACCCCCGACCTGGTGTACGTGGACGCCAACGAGGCCTTCCTGATCATGTCCGGCCGTACCCGCGAGCAGATCATCGGCCGCTACGTCTTCGACGTCTTCCCCGACAACCCCCGCGACCCGGACGCCACCGGAATGCGGAACCTGCGCGACTCACTGGAACGGGTCGCGGCCACCGGGGAGCGCGACACCATGGCCCTGCAGCGCTACGACGTGGAGCACGCCGGTCGGCCCGGGGTGTGGGAGGAGCGGTACTGGAGCCCCGTCAACGTCCCCGTCCTCGCCCCCGACGGCAGCGTGGCCATGCTCCTCCACCGCGTGGAAGAGGTCACCGAACTCATCCGGGCCCGCGACGGCACCCGTACCGACACGGTCCGTGCCCGGGAGCTCGCGTCCGATCTCTACCTCCGCGGCCGGGAGCTGCAGGAGGTCAACGCACGCCTGCGGCAGGCCCACGCCCGTGAACGCGAGGTGGCCCTCCACCTCCAGGAGGCGATGCTGCCCGCGCCCCGCCCCCTCGGCCACCACGAGGCCGCCGTCCGCTACCGGCCGGCCACGGCGGCCTTGCACGTGTGCGGCGACTGGTACGACCTCGTCGACATGCCCGAGCGCACCGCGGTCGCCGTCGGGGACGTCGTCGGCCACGGACTCCGGGCGGCCGGCGTCATGGGCCAGCTCCGCAGCGCCCTGTCGGCCGCCTCCCGCGTCGTCGACGGTCCCGCCCAGGCCCTCGAGGTCCTCGGGCTGTACGCCCGCGCCATCGAAGGCGCCGAATCCACCACCGTGGTGTCGGTCTTCATCGACTGGAGCGACCGCACCCTCACCTACAGCAGCGCCGGTCACCCCCCACCCGCGCTCTGCCACCCCGACGGCACGGTCAGCTTCCTCGACCAGGCGACCGACCCCCCGCTCGGCGCCCGGCCCGAACACACCCGCCGCCCCCAGGCCCGGACCGCCTTCACCGACGGCTCCGTCCTCGTCCTCTACACCGACGGCCTCATCGAACGCCGCCGCGAGGACATCGACGTCGGCCTCCAACGGCTCGCCGACGCGCTCGCACAACACCGCACGGCCGAGCCGGACGCCCTCGCCGACGCCCTGCTGAGCGACCTCGTCCCGCCCGGCGGCGTCACCGACGACGCGGCCCTGGTCATCCTCCGCCTGTGACGGCCGAGCCCCACCCCGCGCACCGGCGTGACGCCCCCGCCGGTCAGTGCGGAAGCTCGACCGACACGTGCGGGGACAGCGCCCGGAGGAACTCCGCCGCGTCGAACATCGCGCCGGCCGAGGCCACCCCCGTGGTCCGCGTGCGCCCGGCCAGGATGCGCGCGACGGCCTCCACCGCCAGCGGTGCGGTGACCGCGTAGATGTCCTGCCCGCGGGCCGAAGCGCGACGCTCGACGCCGCCCGCACTCACCACGACGTCGACGACGAAGGTCTGGTTCGACCGCCCGAGGGCGTCGACCGGCTCCGGCGCGGGCGTGTCCTCCTCGGCGAGGTCCTTCGCTGCTTCGACCGTCATGTAGGTGCGGACCTCCGGGACGGCCAGGTGACTGGGGACGGTGACGACATCGGCCATCGTGAACTCCGCGATCACCGCCCGACGGCCCACGGGCTCCGGGAAGAACCAGTCCTGCTCCCACGGCTCGTCGTCGTGGTACTGCAGCGCGCCCTCCGCGAACCGCACCCGACGGCCGGCGCGACGCTCGTGGGACACCCGGCCCGCCAGCCGGGTGCCGGGCGTGGGGTGCCAGCCGTTCAGCCCGTACGCGACGTGCACCGCGTCCGCGGCGGTCCATTCCCCCATCGCCGCCGTCACCAACAGGTCGCCCAGCCCGCCGTAGAACGCCATCGCCGGCACCACGGGCGCGTCCGCCTTCCGGGCCGCTTCCGCACGGTCGGAGAACATCGAGACGTTCGCCTCGATCTCCGCCGCGACGTCGACGTACGGGAGCCCCGCGCGCAGGGCCGCCTCCACGACCGGGCCCGCCGTCAGCGCGAAGGGTCCCGCACAGTTGACGACAGCCGCCGCGCCGGCGAGGGCCCGGTCCAGCGAGCTCGCGTCGTCCACGGCGGCCGGCCGCACCTCCACGTCTCCCCACTCGGCGGCCAGCGCCTCCAACCGGCCCGCGTCACGGCCGGAGATGACGGTGGCGAAGCCACGCCTTCGTAGTTCGGCGACAACGAACCGACCCGTGTGCCCGGTCGCCCCGTAAACCACCACTGCAGCTGTCGTGCTCATCGTTCCCCGCTCTCGATGTCCTGGTGGATCCAGTCTCGGTGCGGGCGGCATCCGAAGGGGATGGTCTGGAACGACATCATGCGTACACTTTCGGACATGCCCACTGTCGCACTGCTGGCCGCCGGTCACCTGCTGCACTTCGAACTGGCGGTGGCCTACGAGATCTTCGGCAATCCCCCGCGCGAGGCGACGGAGGGCTGGTACGACGTACTGCTCTGCGGGCCCGGGCCGGTTCGGGTCGGCCCGTTCATGGTCGAGCCCGACCACGGGCTGGAGCGCGTGGCCGGCGCCGACACGGTGATCGTGCCCGCGTGCGCCGACATCGACGAGCCGCCGCCGGCGGAGCTGATCGAGGCCGTGCGCGCGGCCCATGCGGCGGGGGCCCGGGTCGCCTCCCTGTGCACCGGAGCGTTCGTACTCGGCGCCGCGGGCCTGTTGGACGGGCGGCGGGCCACCACCCACTGGGCTCATGCCGCGGAACTGAGCGCACGTCATCCGCTGGCCGTCGTCGACCCGGACGTCCTGTACACGGACAACGGAAGCGTCCTCACGGCTGCGGGCAAGGCCGCCGCCGTGGACCTCTGCCTCCACCTGATCCACCTCGACCACGGTGCCAACATCGCCAACGCCGTCGCCCGGCGCCTCGTCATGCCGCCCCATCGGCCGGGCGGACAGGCCCAGTTCGTGGCCACGCCGGTGCAGGCCGGGGGCGACCACGTACTCGCCCACCTGCTCGCCTGGGTCCAACAGCGGCTGGACCAGCCGCTGACGGTGACCGACATGGCGCGGAAGGCGAACACGAGCCCGCGCAACCTCGGAAGGCAGTTCCGGTCGGTGATCGGCCAGACGCCGCTCCAGTGGCTCCTGACCCAGCGCGTGCGCCGCGCCCAGGAACTGCTGGAGGCCACCGACGAGACCATCGAGGCGGTGGCCCTCGCCACCGGCATGGGGACCGCCACGACCCTGCGGCGCCAGTTCAAACGGATCGTCGGAGTCCCGCCCGACAGCTACCGCCGCTCGTTCCGCAGCGCGGCTCCCGCGGCCGGGCCGGTGCAGCTGCGGTGAGGAGAGGGAGTCGACCGGGCGTCACCTCGCCCGTCAGATCCCGCCACTGCCGATGTGGTCCGCGAGATCGACGTCCGGTCCGTGCTCCTCCTGCATCCGTTCGGCCCGCACGACCGTCTGCGTACCCGCGTGGTTGGCCCTCGGCTTCAACTCCCGTGTCCGTGCGGGGCGGTGATCCGGCGTACGGCCTCCACCACCGCCGCCCGGTGGCGGGTGAGCTGCTCGGGCGCCCAGCCGGTGCCCGTACCGCCGGCCGCCGCGCCGCCGGCGCCCGTACCGCCCGCGGCGGTACTGCCCACCGCCGGACCGCCGACCGCGCCGAACCACGCCTGCGACATGGCCACCACCAGCGTCAGCACGTCGGCGGCGTCCATCCCGGCGTCGATCCGGCCCGCATCCTGCGCCTGCCGCACGGCTGCGATCTTGCCCTGGTAGGACGCCGCCTCGGTGTCCGTGCTCCCCGGACGTTCCAGCTGCTTCCACAGCACCAGACGCATCAGCGACGGCCGCTCGACGAGGTGGTCGAAGACGGCGCCCGCGTAGCCGGGCAGGTCGTCGACGTCGAAGGGCACCGACTCTGAACCCGTCTCCAGCGCCCGCTGGAGCACGGCGTCGAAGAGCTGCTCCTTGTTGCCGTAGTAGACGTAGATGAGCCGCTTGTTCGCCTGCGCGGCCTCGGCGATGCGGTCGATCCGCGCGCCGGCGATGCCGTACGTCGCGAACTCGGAGAAGGCCGCGTCGAGCAGCCGTGCCTTGGTCGCACTGGAATCCCTTGCCATGGCGTACAGCCTAGCAAGTAACTATCTGGTTATTGACATCCGCCGCGAGGCGGTGCATGCTCTATCTATCCAGTTAGTTACTTACGAAGGAGACCGCGATGGAGACCGCGATGGAGATCCGCGCACTGGGCAGCCAGGGGCTGAAGGTCGGTGCCGAAGGGCTCGGCCTGATGGGCATGAGCGCCCACTACGGAGCCGCGGACGAGACCGAGTCGCTGGCCACGATCGACCGCGCCCTGGAGCTCGGCGTCACCCTGCTCGACACCGCCGAGGGCTACGGCCCCTTCCGCAACGAGCAGCTCCTCGGCAAGGCTCTCGCCGGCCGCCGCGAAGCCGCCGTGATCGCCACGAAGACCGGTGTCGAGTTCACCGACGAGGGTGCCCTCCGCGGCCACAACGCGACCCCCGAGTACATCCGCCGCTCGGCCGACCGTTCCTTGCGCCACCTGGGCACCGACCACATCGACCTCTACTACCTGCACCGCATCGACCCGAACGTGCCCGTAGAGGAGAGCGTGGGCGCCCTGGCCGAGCTCGTCGCCGCCGGCAAGGTCCGCCACATCGGCCTGTGCGAGGCCGCCCCCGCCACCATCGCCCGCGCCCACGCCGTCCACCCGCTCGCGGCCGTGCAGACCGAGTACAGCCTCTTCGAGCGCGGCATCGAGCACGACGGCGTCCTCGACACCCTGCGCGAGCTCGGCATCGGGCTCGTCGCGTACTCCCCGCTCGGCCGGGGCTTCCTCTCGGGCGCGATCACCAGCCCGGACGACTTCGCGGCCGACGACTTCCGCCGCACCGACCCCCGTTTCCAGGGCGAGAACTTCGGCCGCAACCTGGCCGTCGTCGACCAGGTGCGCCGCCTCGCCGCCGAGAAGGGCGTCACGCCTTCGCAGCTCGCGCTGGCCTGGACCCTGCGCCAGGGTGCGGTGCCGATCCCGGGCACCAAGCGTCGCCGCTACCTGGAGGAGAACATCGCCGCCACCGCGGTGACGATCACCGACGCGGACCTGGCGGCCATCGACGCCGTGGCCCCCCACGGCGTGGCTTCGGGCGACCGCTACGCCCCGGAGCTGATGCAGTCACTGAACGGCTGATCCGCTGTTCCGCTGATGCGCTGATGCGCTGATCCGTTGAGCGGCCGACCGGCCTACGGGCTTGGGGCGGTGTCTCGGTGCGACCGGATGGTGTCAGCCACCGGTCGATTGCCGACCCGGGCGCCGAGGAAGCGCGTGACGGCCGAGTCGAGGAGGCTGCCGAACTCCCCTCTGCCCGTGATCCGCGGGCCCTCGGCCACGACCTCGTCTCCGGTCAGCGCATCGAGGTCCGCCCACTTCCCGGGCGGCCACAGTGGCTACACCGACTGGCCGGAAGAGTTCGGGCGGCGGCTCGCGGAGGTGCTGGGCGCCCGATAGGGGGCGCCGGTCGGCCCGGTCGGCCCGACCGGCCCGACCGGCCCGACCGGCGCCGACAGACCCGACCGGCGCCGACAGACCCGGGCGACGCCGGCTCCCTGCGGGAGGGGAGGATGGGCGCGTGCTCCCCTACGTTTACCGCGTCACCAAATACGACCCCGCCGACCGCGACGAACGCGGCTACTACACCGGCTCGGAGGACTGCGTCAGCGATCACGGCGAGGTGGAGGCGGCCTACCTCCGGGCGATCGAGGCGTTCGCCGTCGACTCCGGCATCGACCGCCTGTCCGTACGCGAGCCGCAGATCTCGTCCTTCGTGCACTTCGGTGCCGAGCCGCCCATGGAGGGTTACGGACCGGACGGACTCTTCCCGAGCGGTCCGTCCGGCCGGACGGGCTTCCACGACGGTGCGGAGCTTCCGCTCGGCACCGCGCTCGAACTGGTGCGGGTCATGCTGCGCGACGGCGGTGCCTGGTGCCGGCTGGAGGCGGAGGGCGCGTTCGCCGTGCACGTGGGATGGGACCAGTACCTCTACATCGGCAGCAGCTCCCCGTGCGAGGAGGCGCAGGGCCGGACCCGTGCGCTCGGGCTCTTCCCGGAGCGCTCGGGCTCTTCCCGGAGCGCATGGACGCGTCCCCGTACGACGTGGAGGCCGACTGGGAGACCGACGGGGAACACGTCCAGCGGCCCGGCGACGAGGAGTTCTGGGCGCGCCTGCGCTACGCCGTCCTCTCGTGTCAGGCGGGACTCCTGGAGGAGGAGCCCGTCGAGGGCGTCTCCCGTTTCCACCGCCTCACCCACGAGACCCTCGACACGGTTCGTGCCGGACTCGCTCCCCGCGCCCGGTTGTCCGTGTGGCCGGACCTGTCCTGCGACATCGACACGGTCCTGGATGCTCTCCCCGTCGACGGCCTCATCGAAGGCGTCTGGCAGGACGAGGACGGCCGGATCCACAGCGCCGTCGTCGCCGAGGAGGAGTTCCCGGAACTGGCCGCCCGGATGTCCCGTGCGGGTGCGGCAGCCCTCCTGTCGATGTACGCGGACGAGCGCGTGCCCTTGTTCACCGCCGTCATGCCGGACGGCGACGGAGTGGTACGGGCCCGCTGGCGGACCGATCCCACACCGGGCGACCGCAACTGGGCCTTCCTCAAGACCCGGGGGCTTCGACGAGGCCAGGTCGTCACCGGCACCGTCGTCCACATCGCCGACTTCTGCGTCACGTTCGTGGACATCGGCGGCTTCACCGCGATGATCAACATCCCCGAACTGTCATGGCTCCCCATCGGGCACCCCTCGGAGGTCGTCTGCGTCGGTCAGGAGGTCACAGCGGAGGTCCTCGACGTCGACATGGTCCGCGAACGCGTATCACTCTCGCTCAAAGCCCTGCAGGAAGATCCACGACGACCGTGACCCCCGAGCGAGCGGGATTCGGGCCGAGGACTGTCCTCCCTGTCACGTCCCGAGGGCTTCCGCACCCGGGCGTCGCATCATGTAGACGTCGACCGGGTCCTGAACCTCCACGGTGAACCCGTGGCGCTCGTACAGTCGCCGGGCGGCGCTGCCCTGCAGGACGTTCAGGCGGACGAGGACGCCGTCGGCATCGATCCGCTTCAGCAGCGCGCGCAGCACGGCCGATCCGAGTCCCCGGCCCTGGAGGGCCGGAGCGAGATAGAAATGCTCCAGCCAACGGCCCTCCTCGGCCGGGCGCACAGTGACGCAGCCCGCGAAGGCGCCATCGGCCACGATGACCGAGGTGTGCCGGGGAGAGAAGGAATCCCGCAGCCGCTGCCGGACCCGATGCTCGTCGAACCGTCCCAGCCGCTCCAAGTCCGGGCGCATCACCGTTGCCCGCAGCTCTGCGATCGCCTCGACATCTTCCGGTTCTGCGGAACGCAGCGCCCATTCCACGGGACGGCTCGCCCCGATCCCGCGGCCCGGCCCGGCCGTATCGCGTCCGCCCTCGCGTTCGTATCCATGGCCGGAGTATCTCAACGGCCCCCGTGACCACGCACACAGCAAGATCGCGCACCGGCCGACGCATTCCGGGCAGCGGCCTCGGTGCAGGGGCGGCCTCCCCGTGAGGGCTCAGTGGACGGGGGACAGGGCCCGCTCCAGGGCGTCGAACGCCGCGTTCACCCCCACGCGGTGGTCTTCGGCCACGTCCGCCGCGCGCTCGCCGGAGAGCAGCCGGCCGGCCGTGGTGACGTGGACGGCCCGGTACGCGGCCACGGTCAGGGCCGCCGTCAGCCGTGCGTCGGGGCCGCCGATCGCGTGCCCGCTCCCCGGCCGCATCCTCACGGTCGAGTTCGACGGCCCGCCCGCCGACCGCGAGGCACCCGTCACCGCCGAGGAGTTGCAGACGGGCCTGCGGCGGGTCACCGGATCGGCGGACATCACGGTCACCGAGGTGCACACCGCCACCCGCTTCAGCGACAACGCCCGCCAGGCGGCCGACTACCGGGCCGGCCGGGTACTGCTCGCGGGGGACGCTGCGCACGTCCACCCGCCGTTCGACGGCCAGGGGCTGAACCTCGGTATCGGTGACGGGCTGAACCTCGGCTGGAAGCTCGCCGCGGTGGTCCGGGGGCAGCCCCCGACGGGCTCCGGGACTCGTACACGGCCGAGCGGCACCCGATCGGGGCGTGGGTGCTCGAATGGACCAGGGCGCAGGTTGCCCTGATGCGGCCGGACGTGCGTTCCAGGGCCTTGCTCGACGTCGTCACCGACCTGATCGGGACAGCCGCCGGCACCACCTACTTCGTCAAGAAGAGCTCCGGGGCAGGGCAGCGGTACGACCTTCCCGGCAGTCACCACCTGGTGGGCCGAAGCGCCCCCGACCTCGAACTCGCCGATGGGCGCCGCCTCGCGGACCTGATGCACGACGGACGGGCGCTGCTGCTGGATCTCGCGGACGACGCCGAACTCAGGGCGGTGGGCGAGGGGTACGGAGACCGGGTGCGGGTGGTCACCACCACCTGCCCCGCCGGGCCGGCGCCCACCGGACTGCTGGTGCGTCCCGACGGATGCACCGCGTGGGCCGCGGACGCGGCCGACGACCGGGCGGACGCCACGCAGCACCTCGCCGCGTCCCTCGCGCAATGGTTCGGAACCCCCGTGCCCGTCGGGGGCTGACGGGCAGGGCCTGCGGCAGAGGGCGCACGGCCCTGCCGGATTCGCTCGCTCACGCCCTACTATCGTTCCCCGTGACCGAACTCCCCTCGCACCTCCGTGCGACAGCAGACGCTTACGACGCCGTCGCCGTTCGCTACGCCGAACTCGTCCGCAACGGGCTCGCCGGCCTTCCGCTGGACCGCTCGGTCCTCTCCGCGTTCGCCGATCTCGCGCGAGCCGCTGATGCCGGGCCCGTCGCCGAGCTGGGATGTGGTCCCGGATACGTGACGGCACACCTGCGCGACCTCGAGTTGGACGTCTTCGGCGTCGACCTTTCGCCGGTGATGGTCGACCTTGCCCGGGAGACATACCCTCACCTGCGGTTCGAGCGCGGTTCGATGGCCGCCCTGGACCTGGCCGACGGCACGCTGGGCGGCATCGTGTGCTGGTACTCGGTCATCCACGTTCCGCCGCCGGAAATTCCATCCTACTTCGCCGAGTTCCGCCGCGTTCTGGCTCGGGGAGGCACCCTCCTGCTCGCCTTCTTCGAGTCCGAGGGCGGTCCGGTGGAGGCGTTCGACCACAAGGTGACGACGGCCTTCCGATGGCCGATCGACGTCCTCGCGGGGCTGGCCCGCGAGGCCGGGTTCGTCGAAGTCGGACGGATGCTGCGGGAGCCGCTCGCGGAGGAACGGTTCCGCCGCGGCCATCTCCTGATGTCTTACGAACCCGATCGACCGGACGCGTCCTAGCGGTTCGCGTAGGTGAGCACCTTGTCGAAGGCGTAACGGGCTCGCTCGAGCCGTCCGGCGCGCGCGAGGGCGTGCACGTAGAGGAAGGTGCACAGGGAGAAGGTGCCCTCGGAGCCCTGCAGGCCGTCGGGACGTCGGCCGGGCGGGGCTGCCGCGGCATCCGGGCTTCCGGCGGCGCGTACCAGGTGGTGTGATCCGGGAGCGGTGCGCCCTGCCACGCCAGCCGACGGCGTGGGGCGTCGGCCTGGACGCGGTCCGCACGCATCGCGGGCACCAGCCTCGGGGAAAGGCGGGCCACGTCGTTGTCGGTGTGGCTGGTGATCGCCCACGCGCTGGAGAAGCCCATGCGTGCGACGCTACCGCCCGCCACTGACAGTGCGGGGCGCTCCTCATCTCCTCTCGGCCCGGTCGGCCCGGCTGACGCCGCGCCAGGCCCCGTACCGCGCAGGGTGCGGTCCGCGGCGGCCCGTCAGGCGGGCCGAAGGTGGCGGGGCGTGCCGATGCGGGCGGCGAGGAGGGCGATGTCGTCGTCCGCGGATGCCGGTACCAGGTGCGCGATCAGGGTGTCGCACAGGTGGTCCAGTGGCTGGTGCGGTTCCGTGAGCAGGCTCGTGAGCTCGTTGAGGCGTTCGTCGATGTCACGGCTGCGGGCCTCGATCAGGCCGTCGGTGTAGAGGACGAGCAGACTGCCGGGGGGCAGGGAGATCTCGGTCGTGGTGAAGGTGATGCCGCCGACGCCCAGCGGGACGCCGGGCGGCGTCTTGACGAGGTACACGGTGCCGTCGGGCTCGGCCACGGCCGGTGGCGGGTGTCCGGCGCGGGTGACGGTGCAGTGGCCGGTGACGGGGTCGCAGACCACGTAGAGGAAGGTGGCCAGCATCGGTTCGGCGAGGTCGGCGAGGGTGGCCTCCAACTGGTGCAGCAGCGCCGTCGGCGACATGTCGAGGCGCGCGAGGGCGCGTACGGTCGCGGAGAGGCGCCCCATGACCGCGGCGGCCGCGATGCCGTGCCCCATCACGTCCCCGATGAGCAGCGCGGCCCTGCCTCCGGTGAGGGGGAGGACGTCGTACCAGTCCCCGCCGACTTCGTTGACGTCGCTGGCCGCCAGGTAGCGGTGGGCGATCTCGATGCCCGGGGGAGGTGTGACGTGCTGGGGGAGCATGCTGCGCTGGAGGACGACCGCGGTCTCGTGCTCGTGGTGGTACAGGCGGGCGTTGTCGATGCCGATGGCGGCCCGGGCGGCGAGTTCGGTGGCGAGCGTGACGTCGTCGGACCCGAAGGAGGCCCCGCCGGGCCGGGCGCGGTAGAACGTCGCGACGCCGAGGACCACGTCCCGCGCGACGAGCGGGATCATCATGAACGAGTGCACGCCCGTCTCGAGCAGTTGCGCGGGCTTGGCGGTGTGGCGGGAGGCCGTGGCGACGGCCCGTTCGTCGAGGTGGGCGATCAGGAACGGCTGCCGGGCCGTGAGGGCCTGGGTGTACGGGGCGGCCGCGGGGAAGGTGAGGGTCCTGCCGAGCGGCGCCAGGATCTGGGTGACGGCGGAGCCGGTCAGCGGCGCCTTGCCCAGGCGTCGCAGCGCAACGCCCGCGGCCAGTCCGGAGCCCGGCTCGTTGCCGCTCGCGAGGGAGTCCAGTACGTCGACGGTGACGGCGTTGGCGAGGTGCGGGACGGCGAGGTCGGCCAGCTCCTGCGCCGTGCGCTCCAGGTCGAGGCTGCCACCGATGCGGGAGCTGGCCTCGCTCAGCAGCGCGAGCCTGCGGCGGCCCGCCTCGACCTCGGTCTGATCGCGCTGCTGCCGGGTGATGTCGAGGAGGGAGGCGATGATGCCGATCGGCCGGCCGCCGGGGTCTTCCACACGCACGTAGGAGCACGACCACACGTGGTCGTGCTCCGGGTCGGCCGGGGTCCGGCCGGTGCGTCGCCGGTCGAGGACCGGTTCACCCGTGTCCAGGACCTGCCGCATCGCCTCTTCCATCTCGTCGGCGTTCACCTCGGGCAGGATCTCGGCCAGGCGTCGGCCCACGTGGGCTGATTCCGCGAGACCGTTCATCGCTTCCAGCGCCGGGTTGACCTGCAGGAACCGTAGCTGTGTGTCGAGGACGCCGATTCCGACGGGGGAGCGGGCGAACAAGCCGTCCCACACCGCCGAGGACCCGCGGATACGGCGGGCGGCATGAGCGTCCGCCGCGAAGACCAGGACCGCGGAGGCGCCGTGGCGCCGGTCGGGCACGGGACAGGCCCAGATCTCGAGCTCCAGCGGGTGACCGCTGCGGTGCCAGGCGGTGACCGTACCCATCACCCCGCGACCGGTGGCGGTCGTCTCCCACAGGGACCGGCCCAGGCTGCGGTCGGCACCCGGATGCAGCAGATCGGCGATGTGCCGGCCGAGCACCTGGGGCGGGGTGTATCCGAGCAGTTCCTGCGCGCCGTGGTTCCAGCGCACCACCAGCCCCTCGCTGCTGGTGGCGATCAGCGCCACCGGCAGCGCGCCCAGCCATCCTCCGGCGTCCTGGGCGGCGCCGCTGATCAGATCCTCGAACGGCATCTCCTCATGCATCCTGTACCCGCTCCTCCTGGGAGGCCCCGGCCCCGCGGCGCGGAAACCCCGGACAGCGGCCGGCGGTACCGGTGCCCACGGTGCGGGAGGGCGCCCAGGCCCGCTCCTGCGGCCGCTCACTCGGTGCGTGCTGCGGCTGCGCTTCGTCCACATCTCTCATCGTGGCCCTGGCGCCCCTGCGCCGCCCTCCGACCGCCCCTGCTCTACGGCCGACCGGTGGTCGCGGGGGCCGCGGCTGCGGGCCCCTCGGCGCAGCGGAGGCGGTCGCCGGTCACAGGGGCGCCGTCGGCGACGTTGCGGTCGTAGGTGACGGTCTTGACCAGGACCGGCTGCGTGCCGACCGCGACATCGAAGATCGCGCCGTGATCGGGGCGGGCCTCCAGGCGGGAGCCGGGCAGAGCGGCCGCGAGGGTCGCCGCCTTCTCCTCTTGGCCGGCGGCGAACCGGATGACCGGGGGGCCGGCCGGGCGGGCGGACGGTGCGGACTGCGAGGTGTCGGTGACGACGAACCCGTTGCGGCGCAGGGCCGCGGCGACGGCGGAGTCGTCCACGCGGACGGCGATGCCGGCGGGGTCGGTCGGCGCCGGGGTCTCCGCGACGGGCTGGATGCGGGTGTCGCCCGTGAGGGGGCGGTCCGCGCCCAGCGCGTCCCACAACGCGGCGGAGCGGGCCTCGTGCCACACCAGCGAGGAACCCACTCCGGGTACGCGGTGGTCGAAGAGCCGGATCGGGACGGTCGCGAACTCGATCCGGTCCGCACGGAGGCGGCCGAGCGCCCAGCCGATGCGGATCAGGTCGCCCGGCCCGGTCCGCGCGTCGGTGCGTACGGACTTCAGCAGGGCGTGCACGGTCCGCGCCGTGCGCACCGGGCTGGCCAGGGCCCCCTCGAGGGTGAGGCGGGCCAGGAGGTCGTTGACCACGCGCTGCTGGCGGCGGACGCGGCCGAGGTCCCCGGGCCGGAGGTTGACGTGCCGGGCGCGTACGTAGCGCAGGGTGTCGTTCCCGTTGGTGTGGTGGCGGCCGGCGCCGATGTCGAGGCCGGAGTTCTCGTCCGTGAGGGGCCGGTCCGTGCAGACGGTCGCGCCGCCGAGGTTGTCGATCGCCTGCTCGAAGCCCCTGAAGCCGGTCTCCAGGTAGTGGTCGACGTGGAGACCGGTGGCCTTCTCGACGGTGGCCACCGTGAGTGCGCCGCCGCCCATGGCGTACGCGCTGTTGATCTTTCCGCTGCGGGCGGTGGTGGTGTCGCCGGCGTATTCGACGTAGGAGTCACGCGGGATGGAGACCACGCTCGCACGCTCCCCGCTCTCGGAGAGGTGCACGAGCATCATGACGTCGGTGCAGTTGCAGGCCTTGCCACCCACGTGGAGCCGGTTCTTCTCCGCCGTGGAGAGACCGGCGCGGCTGTCGATGCCGACGATCAGGATGTTCGTTCCCCGGCCGCCGCTGCCCGACGGCCCCCCTTCGGCCGAGCCGGCCGCCGAGCCGGCCGCCGAGACGGCCTGCGGGCCCACGAGGGAGCCGCAGGAAAGGGCGGTCAGCAGCGCGAGAGCAACCGTGAGACGACGCAATGCACATCCCCGAAGTAGGACGAACCGGCTCAAAATCCGACTCTACGTGGCCTCTGTGCGAACGACGGGGCTGTACGCGCCGGTTTCACCCTTGTGACGGGAAGGCCGTCCTTCCTGACGGGACGTCGGCCGACGGCACGGATGAACGTGCCGTCGGCCCACACCGAAGGGCGAAGCCGCTACCAGTAGTGGCGCCTTCCGCCGACCTCGTGTCCGACGGCCCCGAGGATCCACAGCACGGCGCCGATGACGAGCAGGATGATGCCCAGCGTCCACAGGATCGAGATACCGAGCAGCCACCCGACGATCAGCAGAATGATTCCGAGCACGATCATGAGGGTCTCCCATCTCCCTAGCCGCCTCTTGCCCGATGCCGGACGCGCGATGCGTGTACGACGGCGGGTCCTACCGGAACGCGGCGCACAGGGCGTCTCACCGTTTTCCACCAGCGCAAACACTCGAACCGCCGCCGGTCCCGGCCCCCGGTTCCCCCGGCCGGAAAATCCGGTTGTGGCGACGGTCCGCACGGCCTACGTTCCCGAGAATGCTGCCTTTGGTGGAAACGGACGAGGAGTGGGACGCCATCGTCCCTGACGAAACGATCATGCGACCGGGTGCGGAGGACCTCTGCGGCCGTCTGGGTCTGGGCGGAACGCCCCTGGTCCGGTTCAAGGACGGTTCCCAGCCCGTCTATGCGGTCGGTGACGAGCACGTCCTGAAGCTGTTCCCGGCCGCCGCGGCCCGGGACGGCATGGCCGAAGGACGGGTGCTCGCCCACGTGCAGGGACGGCTGCCGGTGGCGACACCGCACGTCCGGGAGTCCGGCGCCTACGAGAACGGCTGGCGCTACGTCCTGATGTCGCGGCTCGGCGGCGAGAGCCTGGCGCACGCCTGGCCGCGGATACCGCAGGCCGACCGGGAACGGCTGGTGGCCGAGGTCGGCGAGGCACTGGCGGCGCTGCACGCACTGGACCCCGAACCGCTCGCCGACGTCCTCGGCCCCGGAGACTGGGGCGCCTTCGTCGACGGACAGCGGGAAGGCGCCGTGGAACAGCAGCGGGGCCACGGACTGGCCGACGCATGGCTGGAACAGATTCCCGACTTCCTCGCCTCCGTCCCGCTCCCGCGCGAGCCCCGGCGCGCCCTGCTGCACACCGAGGTGATGCGGCAGCACCTCCTGGTGGACCCGGACGGCTGGCGCCTGACCGGATTGTTCGACTTCGAACCGGCCATGATCGGCCACCACGCGTACGACTTCGTGGGCGTCGGACTCTTCGTCACTCGAGCCGACCGCCACCTGCTGCGCAGGTTCCTCGCGTCGTACGGCAGTGGATCCGGGGCCGGCCTCGAGCCGGCCGAACTGCTCGCGTACACCCTGCTGCACGTGTACAGCAACCTGCCCTGGTACATGAGGGAACTGGGTGCGCCGGCGGAGACGAAGCTGAACTCCCTCGCCGAATTCTGGTTCGGCCGGGACTGACGGCGAGCCCGGTCGCCTACTCGCCGTTGGCGGAGAAGTGCTGGTAGTCCCGGTTGGCCCAGCGGCCGCCCCAGCGCCAGCCGACCTCGCGGAACGCCTCGGTGACGGCGTCGCCGGGGTGGATCTGGCCCGGTTGGTTCAGGGACCGCTGCAGGTGGGGGCGGCCCTTCGGGGGGTGGACGACGCCGTGGACGTCCACGTACGGGTTCTCGACGGGGTTGATGTCCACGGCGTCCCCCCAGGCGTGCTGTGAGAGGCGCCGGGGATCGCCGGTGACCGGGCGGCAGTTGAAGGCCGAGGTGTTGTCCTCGGCCATGGCCTCGGAGTCGTTGCGGTACTCGGCCATCACGCGCATCCGGCGGATCGGGAAGCGCGCGTCGAAGGCCCGCTGGAAGACGTGGAGGAGGGGGCGGACGGCGTTCTCGTGCACCACCAGCTCGCCCGGGTGGGTCCGGCCGTCGAAGCCCCAGTGGTTCATCCGGATCAGCTTCAGCTGCTCGGGCGGGACCGGGCAGCCATTGCGGTAGGAGGCGCCCAGTTTTTTCGCCGGTACGGCCGTGACCCGCGCGGACAGCGGGTCGGCAGGCCGGGCCTGGAAACGCGGCGGACCGGCCTGGGTGGAGCAGGCCAGCGCGGCCGCGCACAACGTGGCCGTCACGGCCGCGGCCGCGGTGGTGTGGCGCACGGGAACACGCTACGGCGGTCCCCGGGGCCGGGCATTCCGGGCGCGGCCGGTCGAGCGGCGCGCGAGCCCCGGCCCCCGCGGCGGCCCCGGCCGCCCGAGCGGTGGTCAGGGGAGGGTGGTGACCGGCAGGTCTTGCAGGGCGCGGAACCGGAAGGTGCTGTGCCACCGGAGCCGGTCCGCAGGGTGGGCGAGCCTGAGGCGGGGGAGCCGCTCGATGATCGAGGTGAGGGCCAGGGTGAGCTGGAGCCGGGCCAGGGGCGCTCCCAGGCAGTAGTGCATGCCGTGGCCGAGGGCGAGGTGGGCCTTGTCGGCGCGGTCGATGTCGAAGCGGTCGGGGTCCGGGTAGCGGGCCGGGTCCCGGTGCGCGGAGGCCAGACCGAAGAGGACGGTGTCCCCGGCCGGTATCCGTACGCCGCCGATCTCGACGGCTTCGGTGGGGAAGCGGCGGATCGCGGTCTGGTTGGGGCTGGTGTACCGCAGGAGTTCCTCGACCGCGTCCGCCACGCGCGCGGGCCGTGCCCGCAGCTCGGCCAGCTGCTCCGGGTGCTCGATGAGCGTGAGCACGCCGGCGCTGATGACGTGCTGGACGTTCTCGCTGCCGGCCCCGAGGATCAGGAAGGCGAGCGAGACGAGTTCGTCCTCGGTGAGCCGGTCCTCCTCGTCGCGCGCCGCGATCAGGCTCGACAGCATGTCGTCACCGGGGGCGGCGCGCCGCAGGGCCACGAGGTCGACGAGGAACCGGTGGATGTCACCGATGGCCTGGACGAGGCCCTCGCGGGAGCGCGGGCCGAGCATGGTGGCGACCCAGGCGGCGAAGCGCTCCTGGTCGCCGGCCGGGATGTCGAGCAGGGCACCGATGACCCGTAGCGGCAGTGGTCTGGCGAATTCCGTCACCAGGTCCGCCTCGCCGGTGCCCGCGATCTCGGCCGCCAGCTGCGCGACCTGGCCGTCGACCGCTGCCCCGATGCTCTCGCGGAGCACTTCGACGTGCCGGGCGGTGAACCCCTTCGCGACCAGTCGGCGAAGGCGGAGGTGGTCGTCCGGGTCGATGTTCAGGAGGTTGCGGTCGAGCGCGGGCGGGAGTGAGAAGCCGCTGAAACCCGTCGACGCATGGCTCTTGTCGACCGACAGGCGCTGGTCGGACAATCCGGCGCGCACGTCCGCCTCGTGGGTCACCAGCCACACCGGCGAACCGTCGGGCAGCGCCACCCGGTGCACCGGCCCCGCGGCGCGCAGTTCCGCGTAGACGGCGTGGGGGTCGCGTGAGAACGCCTCCCCGAACGGCTGGGCCAGGGAGACGTCTTCGGATGTCCGGGTCATGCGCATTCCCCTACGTACTGGGCGGCCGGTCGGTGGCGACGGGTTCGTTCGCAACCTTGATCAAGATCACGATAGTCAACTCGGCCCGGTCCCGGGGGACTGGTTCTCGGGCAGGCAGTCGAGGATGAGGGCGATGGTTTCGCTCGTGCCGGTGGTTTCGTGCATCCGGCCCTCGTGCGTTCGCACGCGGTAGCGGCCGTTTCCGATCGCCCGGGCCATCGGCAGGTCGGTGGAGAGGGGAGCGGTGACGCGGCGGCTGAAGCGCAGCCAGTCATGGCTGGTGCCGGGGGACAGGGCCCGGAGGCGCGGTTCGGTGAAGGCGGCCTCGACGAGTTCGTACAGCGGGGCGTGCAGCGGTCCGGCAGCCGCAGCACGCAACTCCCGCCATCTGACGGGCACCCCGTCCCCGGGCTCCCCGGCCCCGGACGGCTCCCCGGATCCGAAGAAGGGCCACTGCGCGGTGAGGCCGGGCACGCGCAGCCCCTGCAGCCAGGAATGCAGCGCGCCGGCGGCCTCGGACAGTTCTGCGGTGCCGCCGTGGGCCGTGCGGGCCCCGTCGGCACGGCAGTCGACGGAAAAACTCCGCCGGCCGAGGGTCATCGAAACGATCACGGAACGGTTGCCGCTCCGGGCCCGCGCAACGATGTGCCGCCAGCGGGGCGGTGGCATGAGTTCGATCGTGAGTCCGTACCCCGCCCGGTCCGCTGCCGCCTGCAGCGCATGCCGCAGGGACCCGGCCCGGAGGACCTCGGGGTAGAACTCCGCATACGCGTGCAGCGGATCCTCCGGCTGCGCATCGGTGTGTTCCTCGGGCATGGGCCCGAGTCTGCCAGCCGCGCGGCTACGCGGGACCGTTGTTGCCGAGCGGAGTACGGGCCGGGGGCCGGGGTTGCGACCTGTTCCGCCGGTGGCGGCGGGACGTACCGTCCGGTCCGGCAGCAGCGGCTCGACGCGTGCCCCCTGGGCGTCGGTCAACGACACACCAGACCAGCGATCGGATGATCCGAAGGAAGCGGCCTATTCCTCGAAGGGGACAAACCTGGCAAGCGAAGCCCAGTCCAGGGGGCGCGCGATCGTGGCCAGGCGGGCGAACGGATCCTGCCCAGCCGTCTGGAACCACATCAGCGAAAGCGTCGTGTGCCCGGGCTCGGCAATGTCCTCGGGCTGCCACCATGACGTCAGTCGCGCATGAACCGCTTCTCGCGGCAGCCACTCCTCGACCCGCCCCTCCGCATCGGCTCGGAGCTTGTCGAGATCGTGCACGTACAGATGCGGCGTCGCTGCCATCGCCTTCTCGATGCCCTTCAGGCGAAAGCGACGGTGCAGGTGCGGCGTTCCCTCGAGCATGCCTTCACGGTCGTCACTTACCGTGAGCGCGCGAAGCTCGGCCTGTACAGGTCCCACCTGATAGCTGCGCACCGCGTCATCCGTCATCTGGATCATGGGCTAGAGGGTAGGTGTGTCCGGCGAGCGGACCAAACGGCTGCGTGTACCCCTAGCAGGCGCCCGGCCCCTTGTGCGTCCCCTCGTCTTCGGCGTTGCAGCTGCGGGCGAGCTCGGTGTAGAGGGCGGTCTCCACCTTGCCCAGCAGGCGGGCCAGTTCGGTGCGTTCGGCGTCGTCCAGACCGTCCAGGGTCTGGCGTTCCAGCGCGCCCCACGCCCCGCGGACCTGGAGCAGGAGCCCGCAGCTGGCGTCGGTCGCCTCGACCAGGGACGCCCGCCGGTCCGACGGGTCGGGGCGGCGGCGTACGTGGCCGGCTTGTTCGAGGCGCTGGAGCATCTTGGTCACTGTGGAGGGGTCGAGGCCGACCGTCTTGATCAGCTCGGACTGGCGCACGGCCCCGTTGTCCCAGAGGTGCATCATCAGGAACTCCTGCCCCGGGTGCAGCCCCAGGTCGCGCAGGGCGCGGCCCGCCGCGATCCGGTGGAGGCGGGCGACCCGGCTGATCGCATGACTCACCGGCCCCTCGAGCACGGCGCTGGGCGCCGCCGTGCACTGCGAGGTGGTGCGCGGTTCCTGAGCGGTTTCCGCGGTCATGGGGGCGCTCCTCCTGGGTCGGGTGCGGCAGGGTCCGGTCGGCGGACCACGCCCTGACCGTCGTCGTCCGTCTACGGATCTTACCCGCCCTCCAGATTTTACCTTGGCCGGCCAAGTAATGGGGTACGCTGCATCCCGCAGCCAATATTTGGCCGACCAATTATCTCCGTGAGGCGAATATGACCAGCGCTTTCGAACCGGTTCGCGTCGCCGGCTCCACCCTCTCCAACCGCATCGCCCTGGCCCCGATGACCCGCAGCCGCGCAGGTGAGGGTGGTATCGCGACCGCCCTCGTCGCCGAGTACTACACGCAGCGCGCCTCGGCCGGTCTGATCATCAGCGAGGGGATCCAGCCCTCCGTCGTCGGCCAGGGCTACCCGTTCACCCCCGGCCTGCACAGCGCCGAGCAGGTCGCCGCCTGGCGTGAGGTCACCGACTCGGTGCACGCGGCCGGCGGCCGGATCTTCGCCCAGCTGATGCACTCCGGCCGGATCGGCCACCCGTCCCTGCTGCCCGACGGCCTCGTCCCGGTGGCCCCGTCGGCGGTCGCCGCCCAGGGGCAGCTGTTCACCGGCGAAGGTATGAAGGACTTCGTGACCCCCCACGAGCTGACCGGCGCCGAGGTGCGGGCGACCATCGCCGCTTTCGCCGAGGCCGCCCGCAACGCGGTGGAGGCCGGCTTCGACGGGGTGGAGCTGCACGGGGCCAACGGCTACCTGATCCACCAGTTCCTGGCCCCCGGTTCGAACCTGCGCACCGACGAGTGGGGTGGCCCGGTCGAGAACCGGATCCGCTTCGCGGTGGAGGTGGTCAAGGCGGTCGCCGCCGCGGTCGGCGCCGAGCGGACCGCACTGCGCATCTCGCCCGGGAACACGTACAACGACATCTCCGAGCCCGACCCGCAGCCCGCCTACGAGGCGCTGGTCAAGGAGATCGACGGGCTCGGGCTCGCCTACCTGCACGTGCTGGAGCCCACCTCCGAGACCCGCGAGACCACCCTCGCCCTGCGCAAGCAGTTCTCCGGGCTGCTCGTGCTGAACCCGGCGACCGATGGCCCCACCGACCACCGGGCCCTCGGACTGATCGAGGACGGCACCGCCGACCTCGTCGCGTTCGGCGCCCTCTTCCTGGCCAACCCCGACCTGCCGGACCGCCTGCGCACCGAAGGTCCGTACAACACCCCGGACCCGGCCACCTTCTTCGGGGGCGACGCCCGCGGCTACACGGACTACCCGGCCCGCTAGCAAATCCCGCACAGGGTGGGACATGGGTGCGGCGTGCCGCGGCGAGGTTGCCGTGGCACGCCGTTCCTGTTCCCGTTCCTGTTCCCGGCGGTGCGGCTGCCGGTGGGGGTCAGCGGCGGTGGTTGTCGTGGTGTCCGCGGCGGCCCCAGGACTCGGTGTCGACGACGCGTCCGCGGTCGTCGCGGAGGGTGGCGGTGTCGCGCTCGTCCCAGATCTGGTGGCGGCGGTCCTGGTAGACGTCGCGGTGGGTGTCGCGGCCGTTGCCGGTGTGGACCTTGACGCTGGAGCGGCCGTCCAGGCGGAGGTGGTTGAAGCGGTAGCGGTTGCCCTGCTGGTCGGTGAGGGTGAATCCGCGCAGGTTGACGGCCTTGCGGCCGGTGTTCTTGACCTCGACCCATTCCCTGTTCAGCGCGCGGTTGGAGCGGTCGTTGCGGGCGGGGCTGTCGTACTGGACGTCGCCGATGACGAGGGCGGAATGCGAGTGCCGGTCGCGTCGGTGGTCGTCGGCGGTGGCCGGCAGGGCGGCTGCGCCGACCAGGGCGCCGGCGGCCAGGGCCGCGGCGAGAAGGCGGCGGGTGGCGAGAGAAGCAGACATGGAGCTGACCCCTTCAACAGTCAGCCCGGACCGGCGTCGTTCGAGGCGGTCGGGCTCCGTGCGGTTCCCGGCGTCGTGCCGAGGAGCCACACTTTGGCCTCCATTCCCCGCGAATCGCCGCAATTGCAGCTCGTGTTGCCTAATTCGGATATATCTATAACTCTCCCGTGTAATCGGCGTAGGGTCGGACCCCGTGTCGGCGATGGGCGCACGTATCCGGCCAAGCTGCGTGGCCGTTCGGTGAACCGCGCGCGGCTGACAGCAGGTCAGTGGGCTCAGGGGTGCACGTCACGGTCGGTGTATCTGGTGTCCGCGTCCGGTCACGACGCGGGTGCGCCCCCTCTGAGCTGCCCGAACGACCATTCGGTCGTGCGTATGTACACGCTCTGTCCGTAAATCGGTCATCGATGTGCGACTCGTCTCCATGTCGGACAGTCTGGGGCTCACAAGGACGCGATCGAAAGGAAATATCGCGTTCAACCTTTGAATCGAAAGTGAGTCTCGTCGTGCGTCACCGCATCGCAGCTGCCTCCGCCGCTGCAGTCCTCAGCCTGATCGGAGCCACCGGAATCGCGGCGGCCCAGCCCGCCGGCCTGTACGCCCCGTCCGCGATGGTGTTCACCGTCGCGCAGGGCGACGACGACGCGTCCACCGTCGTACGGGCCTCCACCCTCAGCTGTGCGCCGACCGCCCTGGGCACCCACCCCGACCCCGGCTCGGCCTGCGCGGCCCTGAACTCCACCGACGGAGCACTCGACCGCCTGCTGGCCTCCCCGGACCCGGACCGGGCGTGCCCGATGCACTACGCCCCCGTCACCGTCACGGCCGACGGCGTGTGGAAGGGCAGCCGCGTCGCCTGGAAGCACACCTTCTCCAACAGCTGCGTCATGGCCGCGACCCTGAACGGCAACGCCGTCTTCGCGTTCTGACCCTCCGCCGGCGCGCCCCCGCGCCCGGCGCCCCGCCCGCGGACCGCGGGCGGGGCCCCGGCATACGCCGCTCGGAAGCCGGAAGCCGGAAGCCGGAAGCCGGAAGCCGGAAGCCGGAAGCCGCCGGCCGGCAGGGCTGGTCAGGCGCGCTTCTCCCGGGCCGAGACGGTGACGTGGTCGACCCGCATCGGATGGCCCGGTCGGTGGCGGGGCCGACGGTCGCGCCGTCGGCCAGCGGGAGCTTGCCCCCGACGGCCACGTTGAGGATCAGGAACAGCCCGTGGTCCACGGCCCGTTGCCACGTGCCGGCGTCCATCCGGCCGGACGTCACCCGGTGGTACACGCGGCCGTCCAGGTACCAGCGCACCTCCTCCGCGCCGGGAGCGAGGTCGACCTCGACGGCGTACGAGTGGAACGCCGTCCGGCAGTCGGCGCACGGCTGCCGACCGGAGGTCAGGCCCACCGGCTCCTCGCACGGGCCGCCTTCGAGGACACCGCAGTGCACGGTGCCGAAGACGGTGTCCCGCCCGTTCACGGACTCCATGACGTCGAGCTCCCCGACCCCCGGCCACCCCGTGTACCCCTCGCGCAGCGGCGCGCCCAGGGTCCAGAACGCCGGCCAGTAGCCCGCCGCCTGTGCGCCGGTCACCTCCGGCAGGGCGATCGACGCCTCGATCCGCAGGATCCCGCCGGGCGGAGGCGCGAAGTCGGCACGCCGCGTCTCGATGCGCCCCGAACTCCACTGCCCGTCCTTGCGGGTGGGGACGATCTCCAGCGCACCCTTCCCGTATAGCCGGAC
Organism: Streptomyces sp. MB09-01; assembly: GCF_033794505.1. Taxonomy (NCBI): domain Bacteria; kingdom Bacillati; phylum Actinomycetota; class Actinomycetes; order Kitasatosporales; family Streptomycetaceae; genus Streptomyces; species Streptomyces sp. MB09-01. The sequence goes on from NZ_JARAYQ010000003.1 coordinate 58,435, forward strand.
GTTGTCGGTCGAGTCCGTCATGGTTTCGATCTCGCCCGTGCCCCACTGCGGTGCCGGGCAGCCCGGGTAGCAGGTGCCCAGGTCGTGGATCCAGTGGGCGGCCGAGGGGGGACTGCCCGCCGGGCCGTCGAAGTCGTCCCGCAGCAGCTGTCTCCACCCGTCCGCGCCGGGCGGCGGCGTCGCGGACCCGGTCGGCGCAGGCAGCGCCCCGGCCTCCGTGAGCAGCCGTTCCAGCCGGTCGGTCAGGACGACGGCCGCCGCATCGGTCAGGTGGGCGTCGTCCCGGTAGAGCAGGATCCGGTCGAGCACGGCCGGGCAGGCCGGCCCGTCGCCCGGACACAGGACCGGGTTCACGCTCACGCTCCGTACGCCGGGCAGCGCGCCGGAGGAGATCCGCCCGGCCAGCGGATCGGGCGGCAGGGCGTCCTTCCGGCTGAACGCGCAGGCTCCGGCGGACCCGGGGCTGCCGGAGACGCACGCCGGGATGTCCGTACCGGGTACGGGGGTGTCCTCGAGGTAGACGATCGGCGCGCCCAGCGCCCTGAGCTGCCTCAGCGTCTTCTCCCAGCCCTCGGCCAGGAGCTTCGGGTCGGAGGTGTAGCGGTTGAGGGAGGCGATCACGATGAGCCGGGGCTTCGGCTGCTGCCTCAGCCTCTCCAGGGTGTCCGCCCGCCAGGTGTCGCACTCCCGGTAGGCGCGGCCGAGCTGGGGGCTGTCCACCGCCAGCTCCGGCAACGGGCAGCCCTGCTTCACCAGTTCCTGCAGCGCCCAGCCCCGTCCGGCGGCCAGCGCCAGCATCGGGGAGAACCACTGCCCGGCGTGCGAATCGCCGAGCAGTACGAGCCGGTCCGGGCTGTCCACGGCGCCGAACAGGCACTCCGGGCTGCGGGTTTCGGCCGGGGCGACCTCGCAGGCCCCGTCCGGCGGGAAGTCCGCCCGGGCCTGGACCGGACTCGGCACCACCGGGCCGTCCACGAGCTGGGTGCCGGAGGTCCGGGCGAGCAGGGTGGGGCCTGAGGCGGCGCCCGGAGGCAGCCCCTTCGGGTCGACCGGGGCGGCCGGGCCCAGCAGGTGCAGGGTCGTGGTGCCCACCACCAGGGCGAGGACGACCGGCAGCACGATGGCCGTGACGCCCACCGACAGTCCGCGGCGGGGGAGTTCGGAGACCGTACGGCTGCGGCGCAGCGGCTGCTCGACCCAGTGCATGGTGGCGAGCGCGGGCAGCACGGCCGCCAGCGTCAGAGCCGTCTTCGCGGGCCAGTCGAGGGGGCCGGTCCGGGCCTCGGCGAGCACGAGCACCGGCCAGTGCCACAGGTACAGGTTGTAGGAGAGCCGGCCGACGGCCCGCGGCGCCCGCCCCGCCAGCAGCCCTCCGACCTCGAAGGCGCCCGGGCCGTTCCGTTCGCCCCGGCCGGGTATCGCGGCGAGGATCACGGCGGCGGTGGCCAGGGTCGGCACGAGCGCCGCGTGGCCGGGATACGGCGTCGCGGCGTCGTACGACACGACGCACCAGCCGATCGCGGCGGCCCCGGCCCAGCCGCACAGCAGCCGCAGCGGTCGCGGCCCGCGCATCAGGTGCCAGGGCAGCAGGGCGAGCAGTGCGCCGACGCCGAACTGCCAGACGCGCGAGGGCGTTCCGAGGTAGGCCAGGGACACGGAGTGCCGCGTCCAGTGCAGGGCCAGGGCGAACGACGCGAGCGTCAGCGGCGCGGCGACCAGCACGACGACGTAGCGGACGGCCCGGCCGCGGCGGACCGCCCGGGCCGTGCCGAGCACGAGCACCGCCAGCAGCGGGGCCCAGACCAGGTAGAACTGCTCCTCGACGGCGAGGGACCAGAAGTGGAGCAGCGGACTCTGGTCGTGCCCGGCGGCGAGGTAGTCGGTCTGCTGCGACACGAACCGCCAGTTGGCGACGGACAGCGCCGCCGCGACGACGTCGTGCTCCACGTCGGTGCGGCGCAGCGGTACGGTCAGCAGGGCTCCGGCGACCGCCACGGCGCCGAGCACCACGGCGGCCGAGGGCAGCAGCCGCCGGGCCCGCCGGGAGAAGAAGTCCCCGAGCCGGATCCGGCCGGTGGTGATCGCCTCGCGGACCAGCAGACCGGTGATCAGGTAGCCGGAGATGACGAAGAAGACGTCGACGCCGACGAAGCCGCCGGTCGCCCAGGGGATTCCGGCGTGGAAGGCGAGGACCGCGAGGACGGCGACCGCGCGCAGCCCCTCGATGTCGGGCCGGAAGGCGGACCGGTGCGGGCTGGGCCCGGACTCGGCGCCGGAAGGGGATCCGGACGGGGGCGCGGCAGGGCTCCGCCGGCCGGGCGTCAGGAGGAAGGACATGGTGAGGCGCCTTTCAGCTCAGCCAGGGAAGCATCGGGTCGACCCACCCCGAGGCCAGCAGGCCGGTGAGCAGGAGGACGGCGGAGGCGGCGACGGTCTCGGGCCAGCGGCGCGGCAGCATGCCGCCACGGGGGCGCAGGGCGGCCCGTACGCGGGCGCGCAGCGGTCCGGCGGCCGGGTGCAGCTCGGCCAGCAGGTCCCGGATCAGCGGGACGTTGATCTGGCACTGCACCAGGAGATAGAGGAACAGCCCCCAGTTGGGTTCCCAGCCGTTGCGGGCCACGGCCAGCGAGAGCCCGCGGCGGCCGCGCCGTTGAGAGGACGAGCCAGGCCAGTGAGACGGCCACCGCCCGGCGGGCCATCCCGCCGGGAGCCGCCGCACTGCGCGTGGCGGTGGGTACCCATGCGGCGCTGCGGCCGCGTAACGTGTGCAGGAACGCCGTGGCGGCGGCCACGCTCGTCAGGACGTTGGCCCTGATCACCTCCACCCGCCAGCGGGTCCGGCTGATCCGCGGCAGCAGGACGTGCCAGAGCCACAGCGGAGCGAGCAGCGGCAGGACGTGCCAGGGCCGGATGTGGTCCGGGTACCAGAACATCATCACGAGCGGCGGCAGTGGCGCCGCGAAGGTGTTCACCGCCGTGGTCAGGTAGCCGACGATGCCCTCGTAGAAGCACAGGCGCATCCGCCAGGGCGCGCGCATCCGCCCCAGCACGGGCGTGCCGAGCAGGTGGAGGTGGCCCATCGCCCACCGGTACTGCTGGTTGACGAAGGAGGTGACGTGGTCGGGGGAGGTGCCCTTGGCGACCAGCACCGGCACGTACAGGGTGCGGAACCCCTGCTCGTGGAGGGCGAGTCCGGTGTAGAGGTCCTCGCTGTGGTCGAGCCGGGCGAAGCCGCCGGCCAGATCGATCGCACTGCGCCGGTAGACGGCGTTGCTGCCGCAGCAGATGGCGGCGTCGCTGGCGTCCCGGGACGGCTGGATCCACCGGAAGAACCACTCCTGCGCTGAGCCGGCGGCGCGCTGGATCCAGCCCATGCTCTCGTCCGTGTCGAAGCACTGCGGGCTCTGCACGATGCCGACCGCGGGGTCGGCCAGGTACGGGACGAGATGGCGCAGGAAGTCCGGCCTGGGCGCGAAGTCCGCGTCGAGGATCGCGATGAACTCGGCGCTGCTCAGGGTGAGCGCGTGGTTGAGGTTGCCGGCCTTCTTCAGGTGCCCCCGGTCGGGGCGCACGACGTACTCGAGCCGTACGAGGCGGCCAGCGCGGCGACCTCGGGCCGGTCGGCGTCGTCCAGGATCCAGACGGTCAACGCGTCGCCGGGCCAGTCCACTTCCGCCACCGCGCGGTAGGCGTTGGCCAGCACGGGGAGCGGCTCGCCGCAGGTCGGCAGGTACAGGTCGACGCCGGGCAGGGCGGCGGGCCGCCAGGCGTGGACGAGCACCTGGTGCGACTGCCGGGTGAGCCGGCGCTGGCGCAGGCTGTTGACGGAAGAGAGCGCCAGGGCCACGAGGTTGAGGCCGAGGACGGCGAGGAAGGCCCAGGGCGCCGGGGTGCGCAGGGCGAAGGTGAACATGGTCGCCGCCGTGAACACGAAGGCGAGCGAGGTGGCGACCAGGACCCAGCGGCGCTGCGGTCCGAAGTACCAGTAGAGCTCTTCGTCGGAAGGTGGCTGCGGAAGATGATGAAAGGTCATAAAGCCCCCCACGACTGTGCATGTGCCCGTTTCAGGTGACCCACCCTAGTGTTAAAGGTATAGACCACTGTCACGCAGGGGTGAACAGTCCTGGAACTCAGGGTCCTTGTCGGCATGCGCCGTCGTCCCCGGTCGCGGACCGGGGGCGACGGCGCATGGCCGGTGACGGGTCGCGCGACCGCCTAGCGGCGCGCGTCCACCACCGCGAGGAGCTTGCCGCTGGTCGGGCTCCGGTCCAGCGACGCGCCGTCGACCGCCTCGACCACCAGGTCCAGCAGCTGCTCCGTCACCGCCGAGCGGAGCTCCGGGTAGCCGGCCAGGAAGAGCTCCCGCAGCCGCTCCGGATCCGTCGTCCCGGCCCGTTCCACCCGTACGGTCAGCAGTTCCCGCGCGTCCGCACTGTCGAGACGGACCTGCAACTCGCCGCGGTAGCCGCCCTGTTCCCCGGCCAGGTCCAGGAAGCGCCGGTGGTTGAGGAAGTGCGTCGCCACCCGCATCACGTCACCGGTGCGCCCCTGCAGCTCGAAGCGGGGCGCGTGCCGGCCGCACGGGCAGCGGCCCGGAACCTCCCGGCCCAGGTCACCGATCACGTACCGGCCCAGGTGCTGGCCGCGCCGGGCGTGCGTGGTGAAGACCAGCCGGCCCGTCTCGCCCGGAACCGCCGGCCGGTCCTCGGCCAGGTCCAGGACCTCCATCGTGTGGAGGTCGGCGTGCAGGTGGTGGACGCCGCCGGAGCTCTCGGTGCACTGGTAGCCCAGCGGGCCGAGGTCGGTGCTGCCGTAGGTGATCGAGCGGACGGCCTCGATCCCGAACGTCTCCTTCAGCGTGCGCTGTTGCTCCTCGGTGAAGTGCTCGCCGCCGTAGAAGACCTTGCGCAGGCCTCCGTACGCGCGCAGCGCCTCCTCCTCCGCGTGCAGCAGCTGCCACAGGTAGGAGGGCATCCCGAAGAGGGTGTCGGCCCCGAGGTCGATCAGCGCCTGCGCCGTCGCCCGGTGGTCCGGCCCGGCGGACAGCGGCAGCTGCACGCCGCCGAGCCGCTCCAGCACGGAGAAGAAGCTGATGAAGCTGCCGTACATGGCGCCGCAGTAGAAGAGGTTGGCCGTGCGGTCCCCGACCGGGTCGTAGCCGGCGGCGAGCAGGCCGCGAGCGGCTGCGTGCATCTGGGTGTCGTAGTCGTCGTAACTGAAGACCGACAGCGCGGGCGCGCCGGTGCTGCCGCCGCTGCGGAAGTACAGCTCGGCATCGGCCCGCGCCACCTGCGGGCCCAGCTCCTGCACGTCCTCCTTGCCCAGCAGCGGGCCTGCGGGCGGCGGCAGGACGACGGGCCGGGCCAGGTCGTCCAGGCAGGCGGTGGTGGCGAAGCGGGCCGTGTCGGCCTGGACCGCGACACGCCGGCTGTAGCGCTGCAGGGCGTAGACCCCGTCGTGCGGCTCGCCGGCGTAGCTGTCCAGCATGGCGCCGACCGGCGTGACACGGGTGACGCCCGCCGCCAGGGCGGTGCGGGACAGCTCGGCGATGTCGGTCCGGCTGCCCGCGAGGCCCGCGGTCTGCAGGTAGCGGCGCATCGGGCGCAGGGTGGCGATCAGCCGCTTGCGGGGCAGCGGCTTCACCCACACGCTGCGGTGCAGCGGCGAGGCGGTGAGCGGGGACCGGGTGTCGGCCATGACCCGCCACGAGCCGTCGGGCGCGGCGAACACCCGGGTGAGACCCAGGTGTTCCTCCAGGCGGGCCACCAGCTCCGTGGTGGTCAGCTCGGCCTCCTCGGCGGGGTCCGGCCCGCCCGCCGCAGCGGCGGTCACGGCCGGCGGCCGCGCCGCGAGCACCCCGGCGAAGCGCTCGGCAAAGGCGAACACCTCGCCCTCGTCCTCGGTGTCGAGGTACACCACCTGGGGGCTGGAGCACGCCTGCTGCTCGTGCAGGCACACGTCGTCCGCGAGGGCGTCGAGCGTCCCGGCATCCGACCAGGCGTCGACCGTCAGGTACGCGAAGGAGATCCGGTGCCCCCACTCCACCAGCCGGCAGCCGGCCGGCACATGGGCCGCCACCCCTTCGACCGCGCCCTCCCCGCCCCATACGGCGACGGCGTCCGCGGGCGCGCACATCAGGCGCAGCCACTCCTGCCGGGAGGACGGGAAGCGCAGCACGACGATCCGCGCGGCCAGCGCGCCGCTGGGGTCCAGGGCCGCGAGCTCGGCCATCAGGTGCTGGGTGAGGAGGGTGTCGGCGCTGCTGGTCTTGAGGACGTTGACGTTTCCTGCGAGCAGGCCCTCGACGATGCTCAGCGGCGCGACCGTCGAGGCGTTGCCCGGGGCGATGTGGGCGACCAGGCCGACGGGCGCCCAGGCCTCGTAGACCGTCTCGCGCGGATCGGCCCGGTTCAGCCGGCCGGGAGCCGCGCCGCCCAGTTCCCGGCGCAGCTTGCGGGTCAGCTCCCGCCGGCCGAGGAGCCCGCCGAGTTCGGCCAGGACGGCCGGGTCCTCGCCTTCGGGCAGGTGGGGGGCGAGCCGGGCGTGCACCGGGTGGGCCGGGTCGCACAGGGCGCCGGCGAGGGCGTCGCATGCGGCCAGGACGGTCTCGGTCTCCAGCCCCTCGGCCAGCGCGGCCTCCACGGCGGCCGGCAGGCCGGCGAGGCGGCGTCCGGCCTCCTCGTCGCCGATGAACGCGCCCTGCCAGTAGTGGTGCGCGGCGCCCTCGCCGTGCGGCTCGTACGCGGCCTTGGTCTCCGTCACGGTCACGCCATGCCCTTCATGAGTTCGGCTGCGGCCACCGCGCAGCTGCGGTTGCGGCTCACCCCGGCACGGCCGTGGACGGTGAACCAGGGGGTCTCCAGCTCGCACGCGCAGGCGTCGCCCGGCTGGAGGGAGGCGAGGTCGCCCATGACCACGCTCTGCGCCGGCACCGAGGTGATGTACGGCGAGACGAGGTGCAGGTAGCCCGGCTCCCCGTACGGCAGCGGTTCGAGCGTGCGGGTGGAGCGGATCGTCACCCGGGACCAGACGGGGGCGTGCAGCCGGTGGTGGTCGCACTCGATGTACGGGATGCAGTGCTCCACCGACCCGAAGGTGTCCCGGATCCGCTCGCCCGGGATGCCCAGCTGCTCGGTGACGCGGGAGTACAGCTCCTCCTTGCCGATGCGCCGGTCCGCGTGGCCCTTCCAGCCGCCGCCGAGGACGACGAGGGAGCCTTCGGGCAGGCGCAGCGGAGGCAGCCCCATGGCGCGCATGCGCTCCAGGGTGAAGAAGAGGAAGGCCGGGAAGCCGAGGATGCGGACCGGGGCGTCCTCGCGCTCGAAGCGGCGCAGCGCGGCGATGCAGCCGAAGGGGTCGAACTCGTGGTCGCCGCCGGTGTTGCGCAGCGCGTACTCGACGCTGCGCGCGGGGGCGAAGTCGCACAGGTAGTTGTCGGTGAAGGCGGTGCCCAGGTTGAGGGACGGGGCCGGCTCGTAGCTGTAGAGGAGGTAGTTGACCTCCTGTTCGGGCGTGATCCAGCCGTTGCGCTCGAAGATCCTGGCCACCATGCGCTGGGCGGAGCGGATGGTCCAGTGGTCGAAGAACATCTGCGACTTCTGGCCGGTGGTGCCGGAGGAGGTCAGGTGCAGCTCCACGTCCTCGCGCGGGACGGAAAGCACCTCGTGGCGCTTGAAGAAGTTCGCGTGGACGAGTGGCGTGCGGTACGGCTCGGCCGGCGCGGTGGCCTCGTACAGGGAGCGGAAGAACGGGGAGCGCTCGGTGTGCCAGGCGTTGGTTTCCGCCATGGCGGCGGCGAACAGCGCGTCCTCCGCGGGCCCGAAGGCGTACGGATCGGTCAGGTCGCACAGCTGCTGTACGTGCGGCAGGAGGGCCGGATCGGGTACGGAGACCGGTGCGAGGTGGGGGTTCATGTGGTGAGTGGTGTTCATGGGATTCATGAGGCGACCTCGGGTGATGTGGGCAGATGGGTCGACGCCCAGGCCGACGTGTAGCAGTCCAGATAGGGCTGGAGGGGCGGCTCGACGGCGACGCCGCGGAAGTCGATCCGCTCGCTGGATCGGGACAGGACGGCGTAGTCGTGGAAGCCGTCGCCGTCGGCGCGCATCGCCGGGTAGAGGGCGCCGGCGACGAACCCCTGGGACAGGAAGGCCGAAAGGGCCTCCTGGTGTGCGAGCGGCACCAGGGCCTCGACGTAACCGGCACCGGCGCGGGCCAGGGCCCGGGTGACGGGTTCGAGGTACGCGGCCGCGGCGGCCGGGACGGGGTGGGCGGTCAGCAGGGAGGCGTACCCGCCGGCGCGGTTGAGGTAGGCGTAGACCTCGAACCGGCCGTCCTCCGGGGTGAGCAGCACGTTCGGGGTGTGCAGCGGGTAGAACCACCCCTCGGCGCAGGGGAACCGCTCGCGGAAGCGGCGGCGTACGAAGGCCGGAGCCTCGATCATCTCCAGCCGTTCGGCGGCCCCTCGCGGAGCGGGTTCCGGGAGCGGGCCGGCGGCGCGGACCCCCCGGTAGCGGATGCCGAGGGCGGCCTCCGCGGTGCGTAGCAACGGCAGCAGGGGGGCGGGCACTTCGGTGACGGGGATCCGGCGGTCGAGCACACCCGCGGAGTGACGCGCGTAGAGCGCGAGGCTTTCGCGGCTGCGGAGGTCCACCGCGTTGGGCAGGATGCCCAGCGGGCGGAAGCCGTTGCGCGCGACGACGCGCTGGGGTCCGGAACTGACGGTGCGTACGGTCGCGTACACCGAGTCCAGCCGCCCCGTGTCCAGCATCCCGGCGCACAGCGCCTCGGTCAGGGCGGCGGCCAGGCCCCCGGAGCGGTGCCCGGGGTGGACGGCGATGCCTTCCAGGCGGCCGATACGGCTGCCCGGCTCGCCGTGGATGGCGGCGGAGGCGGTCAGGGCCCCGGTGCCGGCGCAGCGGCCGACGAGCCACAGGGAGTGCGGGTCCTCCATGAGCCGCGCCATCTCGGCCGGGTCGGTGCCGAGGGCCACCGGGTAGTGCGGGCCGTAGACGGCGTAGTAGAGCTGGCGCAGTTCGGCGATGTCCGCCGAGGTGGCCGCCGTGATGACGGGGTTCACCGGGCACCTCCGACGGGTTCCGTGCCGTGGCCCGCGTCCGCGTCCGCATCTGCCGCGGGCGGTTCGGGCCTACGGGACCCGAGCAGGGCCAGCGCGAAGGCGGCGGGGACCAGGCCCGCCCCCTGCACCAGGCACAGCGTCCGGGGCGAGAGGAAATCGCCGGCGGAGCCGAACACGAGCGACGCCACGGGCAGGGAGGCGCCGAGTACGGCCTGCATCACGGCGAAGAAGCCGGGCTTGTCCGCCGTCGGCACCAGCCGCTGGAAGAGGGCCACGAAGCGGACGCTGACCGCCCCGGCACACCATCCGGCCACGGCCAGGCTGCCCGCGACGACCGGGCGGTGGGCGACCAGCCCGGGCACCGCCAGGGCGAGGGCCATCAGGCCCAGGCACCAGGCGCCGGCGACCGTGGGCCGGCCCGGCACACGGGTGCCGGTGAAGGCGCCGAGAAGCGCGCCGGCGCCCAGGGAAGCCTCGAGCAGTGCCACGGTGCCGCCACCGCCCTGGAGGACCGAGCGGGTGTAGAGGGGGATGACGACGAAGACGGCGGTGGTGAAGAGGTTCGCCGCGGTGAAGCAGACCAGGATCCGCCGTACGTAAGGCAGTTCGCCCAGGATTCGGAGGAGCGCGCGCCGCTGGGGCACGTTTGCCGCGGCCCCGTCGGCCCCGTCGGCCCCGTCGGCCCCGTCGGCCCCGTCGGCCTCGTCGGCCCCGGCGGTTTCGACGGTTTCGATGGGGCGGAAGCGGGCGCTCGCGACGAGCAGGGCCGCCCCGACGTAGGCGGCCGCGCAGCCGACGGCCAGGCCGGCCACGCCGGCCCGGTCCACGGTGAGGGCGCCGAGCAGCGCTCCGCCGAGGCCGGCCAGGGACTGGGTGGACAGCTCGAAGCCGGTGGCCGTCTCGATGTCGGCGTCGTCGACGAGTTCGGGCACCGAGGTGGTCAGGCAGGGGTCGAAGAAGGCCTGGCAGGTGGCCAGGGCGAGAGCGGCGGCGTACACGGAGGTGAGCGGCAGCGCGCCGCCGTACGCCCACAGCGCGAGGGCGCCGGAAGCGGCCCCGGCGAGGGCCGCGGCGGTCCGCAGGACCGAGCGGTGGGCGAACCGGCCGACCGCCGCCGCCACGACGGGCGCCAGCGCCACGGCGGGCAGGGTGCAGGCCGCCATGAACAGCCCGGAGGCCAGACCGCGGGCGTCGTGCACGGCGTAGGCGACGATCCACCAGGACACGCCGACCTGGAACATGCGGACGGCGGCCTGGGTGAGGACCTGGCCGAGCCAGACGGCGCCGAAGGCACGGTTGCGCAGGACCAGCGGCGCGCGCCGGCCGCCGGCCGCGACCTCGCTCGTGGCCTCCTCGGTCACGGGTGCGGCGGTCATGCGGTCGGCCTCTCGTCGAGGACCCGGACGAGCTTGCCCGAGCGCGGGTTGAGGGCGAGGTCGCGGTGGCGTGCCCACTCCACCGACAGCGGGTGCACGAACCCGGCGCGCACGCTCTCCGGATACAGCGGCCGTACGGTCTCCAGCTCCGTGATGACGGCCCCGGCCAACTGCTCCCGGCCGTGGCCGGAGTCGCCGGGGGCCGTCGCCAGCCGCAGGACGAGCCCGTCGCGGCCGTCCCAGCGGCGGACGACGAGCTGCATGCCGACCACGTGCCCGGCGGTGTCCGCCGCGGTCACGGCGTCCTGGGCGTCCTGGGTGTAGAGGGAGACGGGGCCCACCCGTACGCCTTCCTCGGCTCGGCCGAGGATCCGGAAGTGCCCGGGGCCGGTGCCGGTCCACTCGGCCCGGTCGCCGGCGGGGTAGCGGATGATCGGCATGAGCCGGCGGAAGAGGCTGGTGACGACGACGCGGCCGGGCCGCCCGGGTTCGGTGACGGGCTCATCGGTGGAGTCGTCGAGGATCTCGACGACCGAGTACGGGGTGAAGGCGCGGTGCACCCGGGCGTCGGGGCCCGGTACGGGGCGGCCGAGGAGGCCGGCGTCGACGCTGGCGTATCCGACGGAACGTGCCTCGGCACGAGGGAACGCGGTGGCCAGCAGGCGCCGCTGGTCGTCGAAGAGCGCCTCGCCGCCGAAGAACAGCAGCTCGACGGAGTCGAGCCGGGCACCGGTGGAGACGACCTCTTCGGCGAGCCGGCACAGGGTGGTGGGCGTGCCGGCCAGCACCTGGGCGGCGAGATCGCGCAGCGTGGGGATCGTCGTCTCCAGCGGCGCGCCGCCGCCGATCGGCAGGCGGACGTTCTCCACGGGCGCGTGGGCGAGCGAATCGAGGACGAACAGGAAGCTGGCGTAGAGCTCCCCGGCGTAGAAAAGGTCCGCGACGCGGTGTCCCGGGCGCAGACCCGTGTCCACGAGGCCCTGGCCGAAGGAGGTGACGAAGGTGCGCCACTCGTCGCGGGTGTAGACGGAGAACTTGGGGGACCCGGTGGTGCCGCCGGTCTTGTAGACCGTGGCCTCGCTGAGCGGGCCGGTCAGCACGCGGCTGTCGTGAAGGGTGTTGGCCGCCCAGAACTCCTGCTGGTCGACCACCGGCAGGTCGGTGAGGCGGTCGACGTGCGGCGGCAGGGACGCGTAAAGGTTTCGGTAGAAGGGCGAGTTGTGACGGGCGAAACGTATGAGGTCCGAGAGCTGCTGGACGGACATGGGCCTTTGCCTTGGTGACGGAAACGGGACGGGAGCCCCGGCGGCGCACGGCGAGAGCAAGAACTCGCCTGCGACTTCGGCCGGTGTGAACGGGGGACCCCCCGGCGCCCCCGCCTCCTCGACGCACGCCAAGAGCTGACGTGCTGTCACAATGATGAAACATCAGTGCGCTTGTCACCAAATTGGCCGCGGATTTCTGGCCAGCGTGGCCGCATCCGGCAATATCTTCGCCTCCTTGCCCGTCAGGAGGCGCCTGCGGCGAATCGCCGCGGATCAGGTCAGCAGCGCGGCGGCCTGCCGGCGTGCATCGTCGAGCCACGCCTCGCGTTGCTCTTCGTCCGAATCGGTGACGGTGCGGAAGACGACCCGGCGCACATCGGCAACTCCCACGTACGGCAGGACACATGCCGACCAGATGCTGTGCAGCGGATCCCCGAATTCGGTCGTCTCGCGATCGGCAGGCGTGTCGGAGGTGTTCAGCACGAGCGCTTTGCCGGCCTTCAGGAGCCCCGCGGGCTCGCCCTCCGCGGTGCCCAGTTTGTAGGCGACGCCGGGCGCGAGCACGCGCTGCACCCAGCCGGCGAGGACGGCGGGCGGCATGCCCCACCAGTTCGGGTGGACGAACACCAAGGCGTCGAGCGTCGCCACCTCCGCCCGGTGGAGCTCCACCTGCGCATCGTGGGCCCGTGACGCCGACTCGACCGTCCCCGTCTCCCCGGCGGAGAGCACGGGCGCGAATCCTTCGGCGCACAGATCGTGCGCCACCACCTGACATCCCCGCCCGCGCAACTCTTCCACCACCGCATCGAACAGTGCGTGATTGAAGCTTCCTGACCGCGGATGTGCGAGATACACACCTGTGCGCATGGCTCTTCCCCCAGTCGACACGAGCCGCCCTTTCGGCTGGTCGCCATTATCCGTGAGCCACTGCTCGCCGGTGCGAGCCCGCCCGACGGGTCATTGGCGCAAGGCCGCGTCCAACCGGTGGCGCAGCACGGCCAGTCGGCTGCGACCCGGCTCGCAGGCCGGCATCAGCCGCACCAGCGCGCGTACTTCCGGCGACGCGTGCTCGATCGCCCATCGCAGCTCCTCGTCACCGACGGCGGTGTCATCGCCGGCCGAGAGCTCGCGAGCCAGCGCGGCGTATACGGCCGGCCCGTGAATGTGTTTCGCCTGGTGAGGGGTGGCCAAGGAGTGGATGTACGGGGCCGCCGCCGCGTAACAGACGGCGCGCGCGGCGGCAGCGGCAGCCGGATCGCCGACCTCGCCTGCGGCCTTGTGGCTCGCCCAGGCGACGGAGCGCAACCGTGCTGTCCTCTTCCCCGTGCGCGTGAAGGCGCGCAGGACCTCGATCGCCTCGCGCGGGCGGGTGTCACCGGGAGCCTTCGCCTCGAACAGCGGCAGCACCCGCTCGACGCAGTCGGCCGCCCAGAGTCCGAGGAGCCGGCGGTCTTCTTCGCTGATGGTCACCTGGTTCACTCGTACATCCTGCCGGTTCCGCCACGGACTGTCGCGACTCATGGCACGTCGGAGACGTTCGTGCCGAGCGGCAGCAACAGTCCTGCGGGCGTCGATCGCAGGCCGAAGCGCGGTGGGCGGGCGAACGTCGCGACGTGGGAGAAGTCCACGGTGCCACCGCAGAATCGTGCGGGCGGAACCGTGCTGTGCAGGGACGCGAGAGGGCGCGCGCCGAAGTTCACGGCGGTGCCGGTGAAGGCCGAGCCGGCGAAATCGACGAGGCCGGCCGAGAACTCGGCGTCTTCGAAGCGGACTTCTCCCGCCGTGAAGGAGGCGTCGCGGAAGTTCACACGGGCACCGGTGAAGCGGGCGCTGTCGAAGGTGACCCAGCCACCGCTGAACGTGGCCCGGTCGAAGCGGACGTGCCCGCTGCGGAACTCGGCGAGGCGGAAGTAGACGTGGCAGCCTTCGGCGAACTCGACCTCGTCGAAAACCACTTGGTCACGACCATGGCCGACGAAGAGCGTGTTGACGAAGATGATCTCGCCGCCTGTGAAGCGAGCGCCGCGGAAGTCGGCCTCGTCGATGACGGCGCCGGTGAAGTCGAGGTCGTACCCCTGCCAGGTTTCGGTCGAGTCGTCTCGCAGGCGGGCGGCGATGAGGCGCAGGACGCTCTTGCGTACCTCACGTTCGCGCCGCCAGGCGGCGAGGGACGGCTCGTCAGCCGGGGGGTCCGGGGCGTGGGGCATCCTCAGGTAGCCGCAGAGCACGTCGATGCAGGTCTGCCGCTCACGGAGCCATTCGTCGGCGAGGCGGGCCATGGCGTAGGCACCCGCCATCCGGGCAGCGGGCTGATCGGCCCCGAGCTGATCGGCTGCTGCGCCGAACCGGTCGGTGAGCCCCCTGTCGTGCTCGCGCACCTCACTCGCCTCGTTGAGGTGCTGGCGCCGGTAGCCGACGACCAGGGCCGTCACTCCGCCGATGCCGGCGACCACGGCCAGAGCGATCTTGATGCCGTCGTAGACGTCGGCGGGCTTGAGCGGACCGGTCACGTGCAGGCGGGGCGTGCCCAGAACGAACCAGAGCGCTCCCGCGACGACGCAGGCCGTGGAGGCGGCCAGCAGCAGCGCGACGCCGACGTGCAGGCTCAGCGGCCAGCGCATCACGTTTCGCGTAGCCGGACTCGAACGCTCGCCCCTCGCCCCCACACCGCCCAGCGTAGAACCGGCACCGACGCCAAGGGGCGGATTCGAGGCAGCCGCCCGGCCTCTCGGGCAAGGCCGTCTCGTCCGGATCTCGTCAGGCCTGCGCTACCCCGCACCCCGTCCCGCGGCGTACCTGGTTCACCTCGGCGGGTCCTCGCCCGTAAGGCCGTCGACGGATTCGCGGATGAGATCGGCGTGACCTGCGTGGCGGGCGTACTCCTCGACAAGGTCCAGGAGAATGCGGCGGAGGTTGGGGCGTTCGCCGCCCGGGGTGGTGTAGGCGCCGAGCTGTTCCAGCCCGCCCGCGCCGAGTGCCTCGTCGACGATGGCACGGGAGCGAGCGACTGATTCCTGCCAGAGGGCGAGCAGTTGCCGAGGGGAGTCCTCGGCAGCGGAGCGGTAGTCCCAGTCAGGAGTGCTGTCCCAGTCGACGGTGTCCCAGGGAGCGCCGACGGCAGAGCCGAGCCACAGCCGGGCGAAGTGGCTGTCTTCCACGTGCGCCAGGTGTTTGAGCAGGCCGCCCAGAGTGATGCTGGATGCGCCGACAGTGGCGCGCAGGCCAAGAGCGTCCAGGCCGGAGCACTTCCAGGCCAGCGTGGCCCGCTGGCGCTCCAGGGCGCCCAGGACGGCTGCTGCCTCGGTGCCGGCGAGCGGAGGTTCTGGCCATGCTTCGATTGTCGTCTCCGTCATGGCCGCAGAGTAGCGAACGGGACTGACAGTCGGCCGGGCTACGAGAGTTCCCCGTCGAAGCCGCATAGCCGGTCGGTCGGTCGGCCGGTCGGTCATCGGCCCGCCGTACCGCTCAAGGCCGCCGTGGAAGGGCCGCCCGGTCGACGTGCGAAGGGCTCCCGGGCGGACCTCCCTCCCCAGGCTGCCCTGTCGTCGGCCGAGGCGCCGTGAACCGGGCCGTGGCCTGCGCCGAACGGGACACATCACCCGATCCGGGTGACACGACTGGTGATCACTACTGATCACGGTTTCAGTGGAGAGCGCGGGCGAGCCCACAGCCCGCACCCACAGCCGCATCCGTATCCGTATCCGTATCCGCAGACCACCTGACCTGACCCCGGTGACCGCATGGAGAACCCCGCAGGGCCCGACTCACCCGTGCGTCCGCCGCACGGGAGGCCGGCACCGTCAGGTGACCCGATGCTCACGGCGCGATTCGCCGTTCCGGCCGTGCCGCAGCTCCTCGTGCACCGGCCCGAGCTGCTGAAGCGCATGACGGCCGGGGTACGGGGGCCGCTCACCCTCGTCAACGGTCCGGCCGGTTCCGGCAAGACGGTGCTCGCCGCCCACTGGGCGGCCGGCGGGCCCGGGCCGCGTCCCCCCGTGTGGCTCACGGTCGAGCCGGGCGACGCTCCCGGCGCGCTCTGGGCGTACGTCCTGGAGGCCCTCCACCGGGGCGGGGTGGCGCTGCCGGCCGGGGTGGGCAGGCCCACGCGCGCCGAAGGAGTGACCCGGTCGTTCCTGGTGCGTCTGGCGGAGGGGCTGGCCGAGTCGGCGCAGCCCGCCGTCCTCGTGCTCGACCAGTTCGACACGGCCCAGCCGCCCGCCGCGGTGGCGGAGGGCCTGGACTTCGTGCTCCGGCACGCGGCCGGAGGCCTGCGCATCGTGCTCACCGGCCGTACGGACTCGCTCCTTCCGCTGCACCGCTACCGGGCGGCCGGCGAGATCACCGAGATCCGCCAGGCGGACCTCCGGTTCACCCACGAGGACGCCGAGGCGCTGCTGGGCGAGCACCGGCTGGCGGTCTCCCAGGAGGGGATCCGGCTGCTGGTGGAGCGGACCGAGGGGTGGGCGGCAGGGGTGCGCCTGTGCGCCCTGGCGATGCAGCGCAGCGCCGACCCCGAGACGTTCCTCCGCCAGTTCGCCGCCGACCGCACGATCATCGCCGACTACCTCCTGAAGGAGGTGCTCGACGCGCAGCCGCCGCTCACGCAGGACCTGCTGCTGCGGGTCTGCGTCACGGACCGCATCCATCCGGACCTCGCGGACGCGCTGACGGGCCGCGACGACGCCGCCGGGACCCTCGCCGGGCTGGCCCGTGACAACGCCTTCCTGGAACGGATCGACGCATCGGCCTGGTACCGGCTGCACCCGCTGTTCGCCGAAGTCCTGCGCGCGCACCTGCGCCGGCGCCGTCCCGGCCTCGAACCCCGGTTGCACGCCCGGGCGGCGCGCTGGCTGGCCCGCACCGGCCGGCTCACCGAGGCGGTCGTCCAGGGCGCGGCCGCCGGCGACTGGCAGTTCGCGGCGGCCCACGTGGTCGACAACCTGGCGATCGGCCGGCTCTTCACCGGCCTGGAAGCCGATCAGCTGGGCCGGGCGTTCGCCGGCATGCCGGCCGATCGGACGGGTGCGGCTCCCGCACTGGTCGGCGCGGCCTGCCGGCTGGCCGAACAGGACCTCCCGGGATGCGAGGCCGGGCTGCGGCGGGCGGACGCGCACCCGGGCCCGGACTCCGGTCCGGCGGCGCGGCTGGCCCGCGCGTTCATCGGCGTACTCGCAGGGCGGCTGGCGGACGACCTGACGGCCACCGAACGGGCGGCAGCCGACGTCGAGCGCCTGCTCCCGGAGCTGCCCCCGCGCCTGCTCGCCGAGCGCCCCGAGATCCGCGCGCTGGTGCTGGCGGGTCTCGGAGCGGCCGAGCTCGGCGCCGGGCACCTCGACCGCGCGGTGTCCGTCCTGACCTCCGCCGTCGAGGTGTGCGGGAAGCCCGGTACGGAGTACCCGCTCTGCGACGCGCTCGGCTCACTGGCCCTGGCCGAGCTGGTGCGCGGCCGGCTGCGGCAGGCGGTCGTGCACGCCCGCGCCGCGCTCGCCGTGGCCGAGCAGTGCGCACTGCCGACCGAGCGCCGGACCGGTGCCGGCCACCTCGCCCTCGCGGGCGTGGCCGTCCATCAGGACGACCTGACGGCCGCCCGCTGCCACCTCGACCTGGCGCGCTCGGAGGCGGGGCCCCGGCCCGAGCCCGTGGTCGCGGTCCTGGCTGCCGTCACCGCCGCCGGGATCGCGGCGGCCGAGGGCGACGCGGAGGCCTCGCTCGCCGACCTCCGCGCGCTGCGGACGGCAGGGGCGCCGGTACGGCTGCACTCCTGGGCGGTGGCCGCGCTGGCCGTGGCCGAGTCGGCCGCGCAGCTGGCACGTGGCGACGCCGTCGCGGCCCTCCAGGTCCTGGACGGCGCAGACGGCGCAGACGGCGCAGAGGGCGTGGACGCCGAGGGGCCGGAGCAGGTGGTGGTCCGGGCCCGCGCCCTGCTGGCCGCCGGCCACGGGGACCGTGCGGCGGAGGTCCTCGCGGGCATGCCCGCGGACGACGGCGTGGCGGCTCCGATACGGGCACGGGCACGCCTGCTCCAGGCGGAGCTCGCCGCGGCGGACGGCGATCCCGAGGAGGCGCGACAGCGGCTGGGGGAGGCGCTGGGGCTCGCCCGGCCGGAGGGACTGCGCCGGATGTTCACGGAGAGCGGCCCCTGGGTGCGCCGGATCCTGCGCCGGGACCCGCAGCTGGCCCGGCTGCACGGCTGGCTTCACTCCCGCACCCCGGTACGCGCGCCGGCGTCGACGGCCGGCGGGCAGCAGCCGCCCGTGGTGGAGCCGTTGAGCGGGCGGGAGACCGAGGTGCTGCGCAAGGCCGCCGAGCTGCTGTCCACCGAGGAGATCGCGGCCGAGCTGTACCTGTCGGCCAACACGGTGAAGACCCACCTGAAGAGCATCTACCGCAAGCTCTCCGTCACCCGGCGCAGCGAGGCCGTCCACCGGGCGCAGGACCTCGGGATGCTGTGATGCCGGGCCCGGCGGCCGGTATGTGCCCGGCCTTCTCGCCCGTACCGGGCGATGTCGAGCCACCGGGCGAGGGCCGACGATGGGGAGTGAAGGCCAGGAGCGGGCCGGGCACCCGTCCCGGTTCCACCCCCGACGCCTTTCGTTCCGAGAGGAGTGAGTGCTCTCATGCGCTACGAATTCCGCGTCTCGGGCGTCGTGCCGGACACGCTCGCCGCGAACTTCCCCGAGCTCGCCCGGACCCCCGTCCGGGAGCAGACCCTCCTGCACGGCAGTGTGGCCGACGAGGCCCACCTGTACGGGCTGCTCACGCGCTTCCAGTCGCTGGGCCTGCGGGTCCTCGAAATGCGCCAGCTGCCGGCCTGATGCCGCATGCGCTCCCGGCCGGCGAAGACCACCCGCTACGGGTGATCACAAGAACCCGTCCGCCGGACGACACTGCGATGTGGGCGCCGATGCCTGTGAACCGGCCGAGCCGGAGCAGGACGGTCCGGCGCCGTACCGCCATCTGTGAGGTGAATTCCATGGGTCAGCCGACACCGACCGGGGGGAACTGGAACACCGGCCCTGCGCCGGGCAACGCCCCGCTGCTCCCCGGCAGCCAACACGATGGTGCGGGGAGCACGGGCACGCTGTTCGCCGCGGTCCTCCTCCTCGTGACCGGTTGCCTTGCGATCTTCCAGGGCATCGCGGCCATCGCCAAGGACGACGTCTACGCACGCCTCGGCAACTACGTCTTCGAATTCGACCTGACGGCATGGGGCTGGATCCATCTCGTCCTCGGCATCATCGTCGTGCTCACCGGGGTGGGCCTGATCGCCGGTTCGAACGTGGCCCGTGGCGCGGGCATCGCCCTCGCCAGCCTCAGCGTGATCGTCAACTTCGTGTGGCTGCCGTACCAGCCCTGGTGGTCCCTCATCATCATCGCGATCGACGTGTTCATCATCTGGGCCCTGTGCACCAGTTGGACGCACACGACCGCGCCGGAGTGACAGGCGGGAACACGCCGCCTCAAGGACGGCCCCGCCGCTTCGGCGGCGGGGCGCGGCGCGCCTCAGCGACCTTGTTTCCGGAGGGGTCGCGGGGCGCGCCGGCCAGTCGTGCGGGAGCGCGGATCTGTGCAGGGCGGGATGTGGCCGCCGCATCGCGGCGGTCAGGTGTCGGCCACGTTCCTCGCGAGGGTGTCCACCACGTCGCTCAGCCTTCCGCGGCGGCGGTGGGCGGCGCGCTGTACCGCGGCTCCGCCTCCCACGGTGCGCAGCCGGTCGAGCAGGGTGTCGACGAGGAGCAGGTCGTCCGAGGCCCGGAGCCCGGGTGCGGCCCGCTCGCGCAGCCGGTCGACCAGATCCCAGGCCGGAACGTGCGCTCCGCCGACCGGATCCAGTCCGTCACCGTCCAGACCGTGCAGGGCCGCGAGCCGGTGCGCCTCCCGTAGCCTTCCGCACTCGACGCACGGGGCCGGCCGGCCTTCGTCGATCTCCGGCCGCATGGTGGCGGCGAGCCCCCGTACGAGTGCCGCCAACAGGATGACGGTGTCGAGATCGGAGTTCACGTCGGCGACACGGATCTCGAGCGTCGGCACGTGTTCGGAGGGCCGTGCGTACCAATAGATCATCCGTCGGTCCAGGAGGGCCCCGCACCGTACGAGGGCGTCGGCGATGCGCTCGTAGGCCCCCTCGTCCAGGACGGGGGCGGGTCCCACCGTGGGCCAGCGAGCGTGCTCGACCGCCCGCCAGCTCGCGTACCCGGTGTCCCGGCCGCGGTCGAAGGGGGAGTTCGCCGCGAGCGCCTGCAGGACCGGCAGCCAGGGGCGGATCCGGTTGGAGAGCTCCAGGGCCTGGGCCCGGTTGTCCACGCCGATGTGCACGTGGCAGCCGCACACCACCTGGTCGCGGGCCCCGACGGCCGACGCGAAGCGGGTGGCCATCCTCCGGTAGCGGTCGTCGGGCGTGATGGCCAGCGGATGCTCCGGAGGGATCACCGGTGTTCCGGAGGCCAGGAGCAGGCAATGCTCGCCCTCCGCGGCCCTCCGCAGCTCCCGCCGCAGCTCGGCGAGGCCGGCGCCCAGCGCGGCCGCGCTCGTCGTCGGCCTGGTGCACACCTCGACCTGCGCGGTGAAGAACTCCGGCTGGACCAGCGCGCCCAGCCTGCGCGCCGCGGCCGCGATGACGAGCGGTCCCCGGCCCACCGGGGCGCGGCTGCGGCGGTCCACGAGGATGAACTCCTCCTCCACCCCCATGGTCAGCCGACCGGCGGTGGTGCACGGTGCTCCCGACGGGCGCATGGCCTGCATACCCGCGGTCACGGCGATTTCGGCTGGAACGGAAAGTAGTCCGTGTGCCGGCCCGAAGGGATCACCGAATAGCTGGCCTCCGGCAGCTCGTTCCAGACGCCGGGCAGGTCACCGAGGGGTTCCGAGACCACGATCCGCGTCTCGTCGGAGACCTCGCGGAGGTAGTCCAGTTCCGGATAGAGATGGCGCACCGTGTCGGCCCTGCTGCTGTAGTACAGCGACCGGGACCGGCCCTGGCTGGAATACCTGAACGCCCAGACCCGCTCGCCGTCGCTCACCGCGATCGTCATCTGCAGCGGATTCGGCACCCCGTGCTGCCTTCCGAGGTCCTCGACCAGGCCCGCCATGCGGGCAACGGCGCCCGGGACGTCCTGGTCGAGGCCGAACGTGACCGCCAGGTAGAACATCACCTCGGAGTCCGTGGAGCCCTCGATGGACGGAAAGAGCGCCGGGTCGACCGCCATGCAGAGGTCCCGTTGCAGCCGGTGGAAGTCCGTGACCGCGCCGTTGTGCATCCACAGCCAGCGACCGTGACGGAACGGATGGCAGTTGGTCTGCTGGATCGCCGAGCCCGTCGAGGCACGGACGTGCGCGAAGAACAGGCTGGAGCGCACGTGAGCGGCGAGCTCACGCAGGTTGCGGTTGTTCCAGGCGGGTCCGATGTCGCGGAAGACCGCGGGCGTGCCGTCGTCGTTCCCGCTGTACCAGCCGATGCCGAAACCGTCGCCGTTGGTCGACTCGACGCCCATGCGCGAGCGGAGGCTCTGGTTGATCAGCGAGTGTTCCGGCCGGTAGAGCACGGCATCGAGCAGCATCGGCGAACCCAGGTACGCGAGCCAGCGACACATGCCACATCTCCTTCTCGGCCTCCTCCGAGCCTAATGCCGCGGGTGTCCCGGTTCGCGCTGGCGAACCGCTGACGGGGCGGGACGGGACCCGCACGGGCGCGGACCCGGCGGGAGCGTTTTGCACGCATCCGGCTACGGATGGTGGCGTAAGGGTGATGCGCGGGGGTTCGCGGCGGCGTCGGCATACAAGCGGCAGCTCCAGTGCCCAGGATGGGTGGGATCCGCCCCCGTGTTCTTAGGAGCCTCTGATGCTGGAGCGCAAGCTGCGCAAGGACCGTACCCAGGTGACCTTCGTCCTCCCCGCGGACAGCCCGGCCGGGACGGTGAGTGTGGTGGGCGACTTCAACAATTGGCAGCCCGGGGTCCACACCCTGCGGCCGCGCAAGGACGGCAAGCGTGCCGTCACCATCGAGCTGCCCAACGAGAGCACGCACTGCTTCCGCTACCTGGCGGCGGGTGACTACTGGTTCAACGACGAGAGCGCGGGCGACCAGGAGGGCCCCAACAGCCGTCTGCACACCTGACCGGATCGGTCAGGATTCGAGAAGCACCGGCGGGGGAGCGGCGCCTAGCGTGACGGGCATGACTTCCATCGCATCCGTCACCCTCGAGGTGGCCGACGTCACGGCCGCCGACCGCTTCTACACCGCCTTCGGTCTGGGCACGCAGCTGCGCCTGCGTGCCTCGGACGCGCCGACGACCGGCTTCCGCGGGTTCGCCCTCGCGCTCACCGTGGCCCAGCCGGCCGACGTCAACGCGTTCGTCGGCGCCGCCCTCGACGCCGGCGCGACGACGCTCAAGCCCGCCTCGAAGTCGTTCTGGGGCTACGGCGGCGTCGTACGGGCCCCGGACGGGACGATCCTGAAGGTCGCGAGCTCGGCGAAGAAGGACACCGGCCCGGCCACCCGGGAGATCGAGAAGGTGGTCCTCCTGCTGGGAGCCGAGGACGTGGCCGAGAGCAGGAAGTTCTACGTCGGCCAGGGCCTCGTGGTGGCGAAGAGCTACGGGCGCAAGTACGTCGAGTTCGCCGGTCAGGGCCCCGTCAAGCTGGCACTGTACGGGCGCCGCGCCCTCGCCAAGGACGTCGGCGTCCCCGCCGACGGCACCGGATCGCACCGTCTCGTCCTCGGTGGCGCCGGGGCCTTCACCGACCCGGACGGCTACGCCTGGGAGACCGTCGCCACCCCGGCGGCCGCCGCCTGATACCTCACCGACGCGGGTGGCGGGCGGGCCCGCCGGCCGCGGGACCCGTTCGGCGGCCGGGCTCGCGCCACATCGTCCAGAGGGCCGGCCCGTCGTCCGGCAGCCGGATCTCGCGCGTGACGCGGAAGCCGAACCGTTCGTAGAAGGGGACGTTCGAGGCCCTGCTTGACTCCAGGTAGGCGGGCTCCCCGAGCCGGTCGCAGTGGGCCAGCTGCTCCCGCACCAGGGCCGAACCGATCCCCGCTCCCTGGAGCGCCGGGTCCGTTCCCAGCGTCGACAGGTACCAGTGCGGCGCGTCGGGGTGCACCTCGTGCAGGGCGTTCTGGACGTCCGCCGCCCTCGGCAGCCCCCGTGGGCCGAAGGCGCGCGCGTAGTGCGGCACGGCGGCCAGCTCCTGCACGGCGGAGGTCTTCCAGCGGCCCGGCCCCGACCACAGTGCGGCGGCCAGGAGCCGGCCCCCGCCGGTCGCGGCCACCCGGACACCGCCGGCCCGCGGCCGCTGCTGGCGCTGGGCCAGCCTGAAGTAGACGGCGGTCCTGCGCGCCCGGCAGGCGGGGCCGGGGATCATCCACGTCATGACCGGGTCGTCGGCGAAGGCGCGGGCCAGGAGCGCGGCGACGGCGCGCGCTTCGGCCGGCCGTGCGCACCGGATCCCGTATCCGGAGGAAGGAGGCGCTGTACGTGCGTTCATACGGTCACGGTAGGCAGCGGTACCGCGTCGCCCCTGCCGTCCATCGACGGACACGCCGGACGGATCACCCACCGTCGTGCGGGTATTCGTTGGCCTGCGTTCGGCCCGGCTGCTTGGATGCGGGCATGAACAGTGCCCTTCCGCCCGGTTATGAAATTTCCACCGCCCCCGAGCGCCTCGATCACGCGCTGATACACCGGTGGCTGTCGCAGGACGCGTACTGGGCCCTCGGCCGGCCCCGGGAGAAGCAGGACCTGGCCATCGCCGAGTCCCTGAACTTCGGCCTCTACGACAGTGCGTCCGGTGCGCAGGCCGGCTACGGCCGGGTGGTCACCGACCGGAGCACCTTCGCCTGGCTCTGCGACGTCTACATCGATCCGACCGTACGCGGCAAGGGCCTGGGCACTGCTCTGGTGAGCGCCGTCAGGGAGCACCTCGCCCCGTACGGGCTGCGCCGCATCCTGCTGGCGACCGCGGACGCCCACGCGGTCTACGCCGAGGTGGGATTCGAACCGCTGGGAGAGCCGGAGAAGTGGATGGTGTTCGGCGAGCAGTGAGTGCCGGCGCCCCGTCGCGCTACTCCCGCTCCCACACCTTGGCGAGGGCCTCCAGGTAGTCGTCCTGGCCGTCGGCGATGCGGCTGACCTCCAGGACGAGCAGCATGCTGCTGGAGACGCGCACGCAGATCTTGTCGTCGACGCCCCAGTCGGCGTCCTCGACCAGGGTTCCGTAGTCGGAGGTCCACTTCTCCGCGAGACAGTCGCTGTTCACGTCGGAATCCGCGTCCTTGAGCAGCAGGATGTCGTCCCCGGCGAGGTCCCAGTTCTCGTGGAGGTCGACGTCGAAACCGTCCCCCGCCTTCGTGTTCTTGAAGTCGGAGGCGTCGATGCCGTGTCCGGTGGGCAGTTGGATCTCCGCTTCGTCCGCCATGAACCAGCCGTCGAACGGGTCGGTGGTCTCCGGGGCGGGCTCCTCGGGCGTCGTCGCGCTCTCACTGGGCTCCGGTGTCGTCCCCGTGGGCGAGGGGGTGTCGGCGGGAGTGTCCTTGGACGTGTCGCCGTTGTCGTCCTGGGACACGTAGGACTGGTCCGGATCCTTCCCGTCCTGAGCCGCCGTGTATGCCAGGGCCCCGATCGCCGCGGCCACCACGACGGCCGCGGCAGCAAGGAAGGGTGCCTTCCGGATCCGCGGGCGGGCCGTGGACCCCGCCCCGGCTGCCGCGGGCGGGGTCGAACGGTCGGCGAGGGCCGCGGCGGACGGATCCACCCGCGTCGGCTCGTACCTCGCGGGAGCGGCCGTCAGTGACGGGTCGGAGTCCGCCGCCAGCGCCGAAGAGGCGCGCGCGAGCAGGCTGTGCGCGACGGCGGGCGGCAGCCAGCCGGATCCGACGGGCCGGGTCGTGTCCGTCCCGTGGGCCCCGTCCGTCCCGTCCGTCGTCCCGTGGGCCCCGTCCGTTCCGGCCGAGAGTTCTGCGAGCAGGGCCTCCAGAGAAGGCCGTTGCGCCGGGTCCTTGGCCAGGCAACGCCGTACGAGGTGCAGCGCGACCCCGGAAAGGGCCTCCAGCCGCGGCTCGGAATGCACGACCCGGTAGAGCAGCGCCGGAGTGGCACCGTCCCCGAACGGGCTCTCGCCGCTGAGGGTGAAGGCCAGGACCGCCCCGAACGAGAACACGTCGGAGGCGGTACCGACGGCGGCCCCGGAAGCCTGCTCCGGCGACATGAAGCCGGGGGACCCGACGGTCATGCCGGTCCTGGTCAGGGCGCTCGCCTCGGTGGCCCGCGAGATGCCGAAGTCGATCACCCGGGGGCCGTCGGGGCCCAGCAGCACGTTGGAGGGCTTCAGGTCACGGTGCACGAGTCCGGCGGCGTGCACGGCGGAGAGCGCCGCCGCCAGTCCGCGGGCCAGGGCGAGGGCCGAGGCCTCGGGGAAGGGCCCGTGCTCGGCGACCGCCTCGGCGAGCGACATCCCGGGTACGAACACCGTGCTCAGCCACGGCGTCGGGTCGTCCACTCCGGCGGCGAGGACCTGGGCGGTGAACCTCCCGTCCACCGCCCGCGCGGCGGCGACCTCGCGGGCGAACCGGCGCCTGAACTCCGGGTCCCGGGCCAGCTCCGGATGCACCACCTTCACGGCCACGCTCCGCCCGCCGGGCGTCCGGGCCAGGTAGGCCCGCCCCATGCCCCCGCTGCCGAGCCGTGCCACGACGTGGTAGGGCCCCACCCGCGCCGGATCACCCGGTACCAATGCGTCCACTCGGCCCCCCGCGTCGCGCCCGAACCCGGCCGGATTCTAGTGGCGCGAACATGGTCATGTACGGCGTTTTCCGGACCTGGCGCACACGGGACCCGGCAGTGAAAACGACGGGGAGGCCGAGCCGGCGCGCGGACCGGCGCAGAACGGCGATGTTGCCGTCGGCGCGCGCTCGCGCACTCAGTCCCGGCGCGTGATGCGCCCGCTCGACCCGCCTGTGGGGCCGTCCGGTTGACTTCCCGGAGAGAGGAGGGGGTCGTCGAGCTGCACGATCCGGTACCCGGTGCGGCGGCCCGCGCCCTTGGGGGGCTTGCGCCGCCGGCTGGCGCCCGCCTTCGCCGACCGGGCCCGCTGGGCCGCCGCGATCAGGGCCCCGACCGGCGGAGCCTCGGCGCGCAGGCGGTTGAATCCGCGGACGGAGATCCCGACGAGGCTCGCTGCGGCCGGCCAGGCCGCGCCCTTGCGGATCGCATTCAGCATCAACTGGAGCGCGGCGGAGGTGGGCGCCGCCCCCGGTCTCAGCCCGTGTGCCTCGGCCAGTGCGTGCGCGGCGCGGAGCGCCCCGGCGAAGCTGGCGTCGATGTCCAGCCACTCGCGCAGCGTGCGTTCGGGGAGGCCGGCCGCGGCGGCGCCCCGGGGATGGTCAGTCCCTGGGCGGCCCCGCGGAGGGCGTCGGCCATCCGGGCGATCGTTTCCTCGCGCTGGCTGGGCGTGCGGCGCAATGCCTCGCGCAGCGCCCGGTCCATCTCCTCCTGGGAACTCATCCAGGCCAGCACCTCGTCCGCCCACTCGTCCTGTCGCGCTTGGTCTCGCGCCTCTCCTGCATCCCCACACCCCCAATTTAGGTACGCCTAACCTCAGAATGTGTGAGGAGAGAGGCAGGTGACTGCAATCGGGCCATTCCCCGGCCCCGCGGGGACCGCCGCAAGGCCCCTCAGGAGAAGTGGAGTTGGACGCCACCCTGCCAGGCTCTTGGCCCTGTCCATCTGAGCGCGATCTTCGGAGGGCAGAAGCGGTCGAGGCCGGCGGGGCCCGGCCTGGGGGCCCCTCCGTACGTCCTCAGCTGCGGTGGAACACGACCTCCGGGTCGGCGCCCGTCGGGCCGTCCAGGCGCGGCGCCACCGGCCTGCGCAGGTGCAGGTCGAAGAACTCACCGACGTACGCCCGCGTGATCTGCTGGGACCGGGTGCCCGGAGGGGGTGTCCCGGGTGTGGGTACCCCGCCTGGTCGCCGAGCACCGGTCGGTCGGTGAAGGCGGGATGTCCCGCTCCCGTGACGGTCAGCCAGCGCTTCCGGCCGTCCAGCCGGGGCCAGTTGTCCTCCCAGGAGGTGTCGGGGACATCGGGCGGCAGCAGGGCCGGATCGCCGGCGAGCATCAGGAAGGGGCGTCCGCCGAGGCCGCCCTGGGGTATCGGGGTGAAGAAGGTGCCGTCCATGTTGACTTCGGCGTTCCATGCGCGGATCGGCGGCCATGGTGGCCGAGGCCGCCGCGCCGCCGATGGAGTGGCCGGCCATGCCGATGTGCCGCGAGTCGAGCAGCCAGGAGTACCGCCGCGCGGAATGCGGACCCGTGAGGGGTTCTTGCGCTCCCGGTCCACCAGGTGGAGGGTGTCGCGTCCGGGCTGTCGTGGAGTCGGGCTGTTTCCCGGACGGCCCGGCTCTGGCCGGGCAGCCGGCCGGCGCTCCAGCGCCGTGGGCTGCCCGGGCACGTCCCGGAGCCGAGGCCGTGGGTATCAGGTGTCCAGCGAACCGAAGAAGGTGCGGACGTCGAGGACGAACGCCTCCGGCTGCTCCAGCGACAGGAAGTTGCCGCCCCGCTCCAGCTCGGTCCAGTGGGTGACGTTGTGGTCGCGCTCGGCGAAGCGCCGGATGGCGATGTCGGTGTGCAGGGCGACGGCCACACCGGTCGGGACGGTGCCGCGCGGCTTCGGGGCCCAGGCGCTCGGGTCGTGGCCCGACTCGTAGTACAGGTTCGCCGAGGAGCCTGCCGTGCCGCTGAACCAGTAGACGCTGACATTGGTCAGAAGGCGGTCCCGCTCGACGGCGTCCTCGGGGAGCTCGGCGGCCGGGTCGGTCCACTCCTTGAACTTCTCGGTGATCCAGGCGAGTTGGCCGACCGGCGAGTCGTGCAGCCCGTAGGCGAGGGTCTGCGGGCGGGTGGACTGGATGGCGTTGAAGCCCATCTTGTCCTGCTGGAAGTTCTCCAGCCGGGCCAGCCGCTCCTGCTCGGAGGCGGTCAGCCCGTCGAATTCGTCCGGGTCGCCGGAGGGGAAGGTGATCAGGCCGTTGACGTGCACCCCGACGACCCGGTCGGGTGCCTGCCGACCCATCTCGGCGGCGATCCAGGCGCCACCACCCGTCCCCTGGACGCCGTAGGAGGCGTACCCGAGCCGGCTCATGAGCTCGACGAACGCGCCCGCGATGCGACCGGTGTTCCAGCCCGCCTCGCCCAGCGGACCGGAGAAGCCGGTGCCGGGGGTCGAGGTCACGATGACGTGGAAGTCCTCCGTCAGCGGCCGGATGACATCGGCGAACTGCACGAAGGAACAGGGCCAGTCGTGCAGCAGAAGCAGCGGGACGGCATCCGGGCGCTGCGAACGGACGTGCAGGAAGTGGATGTTCTGGCCGTCGATCTCGGTGGTGAACTGGGGGAACTCATTGAGCTCCGCCTCCGCCTTGCGCCAGTCGAAACCGTCGGCCCAGTACGCGGCCAGGGCCTGGAGGTAGTCGGTGGGCACGCCCCGGCTCCAGCCGGCGCCGGGGATCTCGCTGCCCCAGCGCGTGCGTGCCAGCCGGTCGCGCAGGTCGTCGAGCTCGGCCTGCGGGACCTCGATGCGGAAGGGGTGGATCCGGGCGTCGGTGTTGCTGCTGTTCTCCATGGGTAAGACAGTATTCTCGATATAGGCACGATGCCTTCCTAATGACGCAACAGGCTGGTCCTCATGCTCGATACCTCCGCACGCTTGCTGCGTCTGCTCTCCCTGCTGCAGACCCCGAGGGCCTGGCCGGGATCCGAACTGGCCGAACGCCTCGGGGTGAGCGGCCGTACCGTCCGCAACGACATCGAACGGCTGCGCGAGCTCGGCTATCCCGTGGACGCCACGCGCGGAACCACCGGCGGATACCGGCTGGGTGCCGGCGCCGCGATGCCCCCGCTGCTCCTCGACGACGAGGAGGCCGTCGCCGTGACCATCGCGCTCAGCACCGCCACGCAGGGAGCCGTCCCCGGAACGGAGGAGACCTCGCTGCGGGCGTTGACCAAGCTGGAGCAGGTACTGCCCTCCCGGCTGCGCCGCCGGGTGCGGACCCTCATGGCGTACACCGTGGCCGTGCCGGCGGACCGGCCGGTCCCGTCCGCGTCCGCGGACGTACTGACCACTCTCGTATCCGCCTGCCGTGACCAGGAGCGGCTCCGGTTCGACTACCTGGACCACACGGGCTCGCCCACCCGCCGCATCGTGGAGCCGTACCGGGCGGTGAACTGGGGGCGGCGCTGGTACCTGGTGGCGTGGGACGTCGAGCGCGAGGACTGGCGGACCTTCCGGATCGACCGGATCCGGCCCCGCACCCCGACCGGACCGCGCTTCACGCCGCGCGAACCGCCCGGCGGCGACGCGGCCGCGTACGTCGCGCTACGGGCGTCGGGCGCGGCCTGGCGCCACCACGCACGCGTGACCGTACACGCCCCGGCGGCGGCGGTGGCCGAGCGGATCAACCCCGCGGTGGGCACGGTCGAGGCACTCGACGCCGACACCTGCGTTCTGGTCACCGGCGCCGACACGGTGCAGACCCTCGCCGTCTACCTGGGCATGCTCGACTTCGACTTCGACGTCACCGAACCACCGGAACTCGTCGCCTACCTCCGCGGCCTCGCGGACCGTTACGCGCGCTCGACGGGGGAGCGGCCGCTGCGCTGACGATGGCGGTCGGCGGCGGTCAGTGCATAGCTGCCGGCGCTCGGCGCTCGGTGTGACAAATGTAATGGGTTGTCAAGGTGCCTCTCCTTCTGGAGGTTGATGCCTTGTTCGTCCTGGTGGAGGAGGCCGCACCACGGGCACGGGGCCAAGAATCGAGGTGTCCCAGATCGCCGGGCCCCACCGGGCCACCCTCGAGGAGCCGCCGTGCCCCACACCTCTGCTGCCGACCGCCCCTCACCGCGCCTGCGCCGCGTTGCCTCCGTCACCGCCGTCGCCATGGCCCTGCTCGCGGGCCTGGCTCCGGCGGCCACCGCCGCCGGCGAGGAATCGCCGGCCGCTCGTGCCGCGGCGTCGGGCCGGCACCCCGACCGCGCTCAGCTGCAGGCGAGGCTGAACGCCATCCAGGAGGCGGGCGTGTACGGCGTCTACTCCGCGGTCCGCGACGGCCGTGATCGCTTCGACGGAGCCGCCGGCCTCGCTGACGTCTCCGCCGGCATACCGACCCGCCCCGACCTCCGGCACCGCGTCGGCAGCCTCACCAAGACCTTCACCGCCGTCGCCCTGCTCCAGCAGTCCGCGAAGGGCCGGGTGGGCCTGGACCGACCGGTCGCGGACTACGTGCCCGAACTCCTGCCCGGCGAGCGCGGCCGCAAGGTGACCGTACGCATGCTGCTCAACCACACCAGCGGTATCAACGACTACATCGCGGACGCCTTCCCTTCCCTCAAGAAGGGCACCACGGAGAGCCTGGACGACCACCGGTTCCGCACGGTGCGGCCCGCCGAGCTGATCGGGTACGGGGTGGCCCAACCGCAGCTGTTCGAACCCGGCACCGACTGGGCCTACTCCAACACCAACTACCTGCTGCTGGGCGAGGTGCTCCGCAAGGTGACCGGCCAGGACCCGGAACGACTGATCACGCAGGACGTGATCCGGCGGGCCGGCTTGAGGGACACCTATTTCCCCGGCACTGACCCGCACATCCGCGGGGCCCATGCGCGGATGTACGAGAACTTCTACGGGCTCATCGACCCGCCGCGCGACTACAGCGTCTACAACATGACCTGGGCCGGCACCGCGGGAGCCCTCGTCTCCACCCCGCAGGACCTCAACACCTTCTACCGCACCCTTCTGACCGGCAACCTGCTGCCGCGCCGCCAGCTGGACGAGATGCGCACCACCGTCGACGTCAAGGACGAACAGGGAGGCGTGGTCATGCACTACGGCCTCGGCATCTACTCCATGGACACGCCCTGCGGCCCGGCCTGGGGTCATGACGGGGGCGTCTGGGGCGCCGGTACGTGGGCCCTGTCCAGCCCGGACGGCACCCGGCAGTTCTCCATCGGGTACAACCTGATGAAGTACCAGCGCGTCACCGAGGACGGGAAGGCCTTCGTCCCGCACCCGGCCGACGCCGCCCTGAGGGACTACCGCGACCGGTCGCTCTGCGGTGCCACCGCACCGCGCGCATCGGACCCGGCCGGGAAGGACCGTCCCGCCGGGGCCCTGCCGATGGACGTCCCCCCGGCGGACGCTCCGGCTTCCGCCCCCCGCGCACTGCCCCCGGCCGTCTCGATGCTCCCCGGACTGCCGGCGGGCCCCGGGCGCTGAGCCGGCATCGTCTCGCGGGGAACCGTTGCCCTGCAGTGATCCCCTGGCGAGCTGCTCCCCGCACCTGCGGGGCCGGGCCCTGAAGGTGCGGGTGAGGCGCGATGGGCAGCGGGAGACGAGGGCGGCTGGTGGTCAGCGTTCGGCGAGTTCGGAGGGGGCTTCCTGGACCACCCAGCCGTTCCCGTCGGGGTCGTTGAAGGTGAGGAAGGAGTTCCAGGTCCCGCCCTTGCCGTTTTCCCAGCCGGTCGCGCCGACGTGGCGGACCGGGGAAACATCGACTCCTCGGTCCGTCAGGTCCTTGTGGGCCGCTTCGATGTCGACGACGCACAGTTGAAGGCCGTGGAGCGTGCCGGGTGCCATGGTCTTGGTGCCGGGAGCTGCCGGCATTCCCTGGAGCATGGCGATGGAGCAGCGCGAGCCGGGCGGAGTCATCTGGATGATGCGCACTCCGGGGGCGACTTCGTCGTCGAGGTCGATCTTGAAGCCGATCTTTTCGGCGTAGAAGGTCTTCGCACGGTCCATGTCGGTGACGGGGACGGGGACGACTTCAAGTGTCCAGTTCATAGGGCGCCTCCTGGGGTGTCCGGTCGTGAGTACCGAGCTGGGTCCACGGTCGCCCACTCGGGTGCGGTAGGGCACGTCGAAACGCCCGTAGCCCCCGAGTCGGTTGGGCCTCGGAGCCTGCTGACATGATCACCCTGTGATGGGTGATTCTGATGGGCTCGGTGCGAAGAAGTTCGTCCTGTTCGACGTCGATGGCACGCTGATCGACGCCGTGGACAATCAGCGCAGGGTGTGGGGGGTGTGGGCGCAGCGATACGGGCTGGATCCCGACGAGGTCTACCGCGTGGCGTTGCGGACGAGGCCGATGGAGACGTTTGCGCAGGTGGCTGCCGAGCGTGATCCACAGGAGTGCCTCGCACTGCTGCACGAGCTGGAGGACGAGGACATGCGCTCTGGGGTGTACGGGGCGTTCGAGGGTGCGGCGGAGCTGTTGGAGGCGCTGCCGACCGGCGGATGGGCGCTGGTGACGTCCAACTACGAGCACCGGGTGCTCGGGCGTTTCGCCCGGACCGGGCTGCCGGTCCCGGAGGTCATCGTCGATGCCGCCTCCGTGGCGGAGGGCAAGCCCTCGCCGGTCCCGTACCTGCTGGCCGCCCAGCGGTTGGGTGCCGCGCCGCAGGACTGCCTGGTCGTCGAAGACGCCCCCACCGGCGTGCTGTCCGGGCTGCGCGCGGGCATGACGGTGTGGGGGGTCAACGCGCCCGCCGCCGTGGACGGCGTGCACCGGCACTTCGCGAGTCTGGGCGAAGCTGCCGCCGACATCCTCGCCTTCACTGCCGGTCCCCGTCCTCAGCGGCCGGAAGTGCGGGCAGCCGCAGCGCAATGATCGTCGACCGGGGTACGGCGGGCGTGCCTCGACACGGTTGACCGCTCGCCACGTGCTTCCATGGCGACGTGGAGAGCATCACCCAGCGCCTCCTGACCAAGGGGTTCGGTCAGCCCACCGGGCTGTTCGGCCGTCTCGGCGGTCGGCTCATGGCACACGGCAACGCCGCCACCGAGCGGCACGTCGTCGCCCTCGCGGCGCCCACCGATCAGGAGGTCGTCCTGGTCGTCGGGCCCGGCCCCGGAGTCGGGCTCGACGCCGCGGCCCGCAGATCAGCCCACGTGATCGGCGTCGACCCGTCCGACGTCATGCTCGCCATGGCCCGCCGCCGCTGCGCGCCCGCCATCGCCCGGGGCCGCCTCCGCCTCGGCGCCGGCACCGCCGCCCGTACCGGCGAGCCCGACCACTCCGTCGACGTCGTGCTCTCCGTCAACAACCTCCAACTCTGGCCCGACGTACCCGCCGGCCTCGCCGAACTCCACCGCATCCTGCGCCCCGGCGGCCGGATGCTCCTCGCCGCCCACGAGAAGTGGCTCCCCACCGCGCTCCCGGCCCTCGCGCACACGGTCCTGGCGGCCGGCTTCACCTCCGTACGCACCTGGACCTGGCAACCCCCGACCCGCATGGCGTCCACGACAGCCCTGCTGAGCGCGACCCTCGCCCACCGTCCGGCTGACGGACCACCCACCGATGAGCCCGCGGAAGTCTCCGAGAACGACTAGGACTCGTCCGGCCGAGGTGGCCGTTGCCGCCTCGAACTTCCGCTCTGGCCCTGGGCTTCGCGGTCGGTCATCTGGCGGACAGATACGGAGCATGCGGCGTCTACGCAGCCACCCTTGCGGTCGAGGCGCTGGCCACGGCCGGCTTCGTGCTGGCGGACGGCTTCTGACCGTTCGTTCTCGCGGTCACCGCGGCTGCCGGAGCCAAGGCCGCCGGAACAGCCGCACGCAGTCCGCTCATCAGGCACTGCGGAGGCGACCGGCCGCAGGAGTTCCGCGCCTATCTCCGTACGGTGACTCGACGGGATCACGGCCATCCAGTTCAAGGTGCTCACCGTGGCCATCCCGCTCTGGCTGGTCGGTGCCACTACCGCCCCGCACTGGCTCATCTCAGGCACCATGCTCACCTGCACCCACCTGCACCCTCATCGTCGTCGCGTTCCAGGTTCGCGCCAGCCGCAACGTCGTTTCCCCCGAAACCGGCGCAAACCCCTACCGCCGAGCAGGCGTGGCATTCCTCGTCTCCTGTTCCCTGATCTCCCTTTCCGGCGGCATACCCGCCTGGGCCGCGGCGACGCTGCTCCTCACCGCAGTGGTGCTCCACACCGTCGGCGAGCTGTGGCACGCCGCCGGTTTCGAGGTGTCCTTCGCTCTCGCCCCGCAGCACGCCACCGGCCAGTATCTCGGCGTATTCGGCCTGGGCGCCGGACTGACCGAGGCCTCCGGCCCGGCCCTGCTCATTTCGCTGTGCATCACCTGGGGCCGCCCCGGGTGGTACGTCGTGGGAGTCCTGTTCGCACTGACGGGTCTGGCAGCACCGCCCGCTGTCCGCTGGGCACAACGCCACCAGCATGCCGATCAGACGCAGACCGCCAGCATGAAAGGGGTGCCAACCGCGTGATCAGCCCGAGCCTGCTGTGCGGAATGTGCGTCTCGGCCGGTCGCAGTTCATCCGGCCTGGAAGTAGAGGAGCAGGAAGACCAGCGGCACCACGATGGCCACCGCACCGAGCAAGACCCCGACGCGAGCCCGAACCGGACCCGGTACCCCCTCGCGCCGCGCACGCCACACATCGGGAAGGCCCCAGACGACCGCGCAGATCCCAACAGGCAGGGTGAGGTACAGGGGGAAGTATCGCATCAAAGGCGGGAGCGCCTCCGGCAGGAAGGGGCAGCCCATCGTCGCGACCCCGGCGATCCCCAGCAGCAGCGATCCCGTGCCCGTGGATTGCGGTTCTGCCTGCTCTGCCTGGTCTGCCGGTTCGAGGGCCTGCTTCGTGGAACTCATGGGAAGCAGGCTAGGCGGAGAGCGACCGGCAGCGCCTGGGGGCGGATACTCAGGCTCCCGTGAGTATCCGGCCCGGATGTCGGGGCCATGAGAATGACGACATGAGGACTGAAGAGGACACCCCTCCCGCCGACCGCGTTCTGCTCGTCGAGAGCCGTGCCGACAAGTCCGCCCTCGCTGCCATCGGACAAGGGCTTCCCCGGCTCTCCGCGAACGAGGAGGCCCTCTTCCTCTCCTACAACTACGCCGACGTGCCGGTGGGCAGGAGCTTCGACTGCTGCTTCCGAGCCTCCGACGCAAGCGACGTCGTCTCGGTGACCGCCACCGTCGTCGCGGTCACCCAGCAGTTCGGAATCGGTTGGGACGTGATCCCTCACGGCTGGAAGACGCTGGCCGTGTTGAGGTTCGAGCCCGACACGCCCGCACTGATCCGTGAGCTTCCGGAGGCCGCGAGATGGTTCGATGAGAGGGTCTCCGTCCACGTCTCGGACCGGGACACTTGGGAAGCACGAGCCGCGACAGGGACGGGCCGTAGGAGCTGAGGGCAGCGTGGCGAGCTCGGGCCCCTCCAGGATCACCGGTTCGGCACCCGGTACGGCGGCAGCCGTGGCCCGAGCGCCACTGGCATCGCACACACGGGACACCCGCAGCGGCCGTATCGCACGCGAACCCCGGTGACGCGGCGAGGCGCAGCGCGTGCACCTCCGAAATCGGGCAAGAGTGCGTCGGGGAAGTGCCTCGACCGTCCGGTCTCGTGTGTGTCGAACCGGGGCGCAGTGGTGGGCCTGCGCGTGCGAAGACGAAGGCGAGGGCGTCGGGTACGGCTGCCGGGGCTGCGGCGGCCCGGGGCGGGGTGATCCGGTAGCGCTCGCCGTGCGAGGTTCCCTCGCCGAACGCGGCTTTCGGTGCACGCGTACGCGGCGACCTGGCCGAGGGCGAAGATGTCGGGGGTCGGCGTCACCTTGCGCCCTTCGGCCTGTTCCGAGGCCATGAAGGAGGGCGTGCCGATGGTCACCCCGCTGCCGGTGAGCGAGGTCGCGTCGGCGGCGATCAGCAGCAGCACGGTGTCGACGGCCAGTGCCCCGTGTTCGACCAACGGCCGGGCGGCCCGGGGCCCGTGCGGGCGGAACCGCTGAGGGTTCGAGTGGAGGATCCGCTGGGTGACAGCTACGGGCAGGGCGGCCTCGGCCACGCCGTGGCGAGCACCCCCGTGGTTCGCCACGGCGTGTGCGAGGCCGTCCTGAGTGGGTCAGTCGGTGGGGGGC
>NZ_JARAYQ010000400.1:0-5294 GCF_033794505.1 Streptomyces sp. MB09-01
CCCACGGACCCCGCGCACGTGACCGACCACACCACCCACAAGCGCCCCCGAGCCCCGACAATGGCGGTGTGATCACTTCGCCGCCACGAAGCAGCACGCCGGACGACGCAACGGAGCGACGCGGCCGGGAGGGGCACCCCACGCGCCCCGCCCACCGCCGGGGCCCCGAGGCCTCGCCGTACGTCGACCTCACCCGCGCCGAGTGGAGCGCCCTGCGCGAGCGGACCCCGCTGCCGCTGACCGCCGACGAGGTGGAACGGCTGCGCGGCCTCGGCGACGTCATCGACCTCGACGAGGTCCGCGACGTCTACCTGCCGCTCTCCCGCCTCCTCAACCTCTACGTCGGCGCCACCAGCAACCTCCGCGGCACCCTGAACACCTTCCTCGGGGACGCGGGCAACGGCCACGGCGCCCAGCAGGGCACGCCCTTCGTCATAGGGGTCGCCGGTTCGGTCGCCGTCGGCAAGTCCACCGTGGCCCGCCTCCTGCAGGCCCTCCTCGCCCGCTGGCCCGAGCACCCGCGCGTGGAGCTGGTCACCACCGACGGGTTCCTGTATCCGATGAAGGAGCTCCAGCGGCGCGGGCTCACCTCCCGCAAGGGTTTCCCGGAGTCCT
This sequence comes from Streptomyces sp. MB09-01, assembly GCF_033794505.1. Classification (NCBI taxonomy): domain Bacteria; kingdom Bacillati; phylum Actinomycetota; class Actinomycetes; order Kitasatosporales; family Streptomycetaceae; genus Streptomyces; species Streptomyces sp. MB09-01. The sequence continues at coordinate 616 of NZ_JARAYQ010000400.1, forward strand.
ACGACCGCCGCGCGCTCACCCGCTTCGTCGCCGACATCAAGGCCGGGAAGGACGAGGTCAGGGCCCCGGTCTACTCGCACCTGATCTACGACATCGTCCCCGGCGAGGAGCTCGTCGTCCGCCGCCCGGACATCCTCATCGTCGAGGGCCTCAACGTGCTCCAGCCGGCCCTCCCCGGCACGGACGGCCGCACCCGCGTCGCCCTCGCCGACTACTTCGACTTCAGCGTGTACGTGGACGCGCGCCCCGAGGACATCGAGCGCTGGTACCTCAACCGTTTCCGGAAGCTGCGCGCGACCGCCTTCCAGAATCCCTTCTCCTACTTCCGCAAGTACACCCAGGTCTCCGAGGAGGAGGCCATGGAGTACGCGCAGACGATGTGGCGGACGATCAACAAGCCCAACCTGCTGGAGAACGTGGCGCCCACCCGGGGCCGCGCCACCCTCGTCGTCCGCAAGGGTCCGGACCACAAGGTGCAGAAGCTGAGCCTCCGCAAGCTCTGATCCCCGCGTGGCGGCTAGGGTGCGGGCATGTTGCATCTGCGGATGATCACCCCGCACCACCTCACGGAGCGGGTGGTGGAGCTGGTCGACCACACGGTCGGCACCACCCACCTGGTCGTACTGACCGGCGCGGCCCGCAACCCCGACGGTGACCTCGTGCTGTGCGACGTCGCCCGCGAGGCCGCCGACGAGCTCCTCCAGGAGATGCGCCGCCTCGGCATCGACAAGAGCGGCTCCATCGCCGTGGAGAACATCGACCTGTCCATCTCCAGACGGGCCGACGACGCGGAGGCGGAGGCGCCGGGCGAGGCCGCGGACGCGGTGATCTGGGAGCAGCTGGCCGAGGCGACCCACGAGGAGTCCACCCTCACGATCACCTACGCCGCCTTCATGATCGTCGCGACGATGATCGCGGCCTGCGGTGTGGTGCTGGACAACGCGATCCTGATCGTGGGCGCCATGGCGGTCGGCCCGGAGTTCGGGCCGCTCGCCGGCATCTGCACGGGCCTGGTGCAGCGCCGGCCGCGGCTCGCCGGGCGTTCCCTCTTCGCCCTGGTGACCGGCTTCGCGGCGGCGATCGTGGCGACGACGGTCTTCAGCCTGGGGATGGACGCGCTCGACCTGTTCCACGAGGGGATGCTCGACGACCCCCGGCCGAACACCAGCTTCATCTGGCAGCCCGACCCCTTCTCCTTCGTCGTGGCGCTGCTCGCCGGCGTGGCCGGGATGCTGTCGCTGACGTCGGCGAAGGCCGGTGCGCTGGTCGGCGTGGCGATCTCCGTCACCACCGTCCCGGCGGGCGCGAATGCCGCGGTGGCCCTCAGTTACGGGGACCTGGCCCAGATGTGGGGATCGGCCGCCCAGCTGGCGCTCAACCTGGGCGGCATCATCCTCTCCGGCACGCTCACCCTGATCGCCTGGAAATTGCTGTGGCGCACCCAGCAGGGCCGGATGATCCGGAAGCCGGGTGCGCCAGGCGTGGCGAACGGCGGGGGTTAGCCCAGCGCCGATTTCACGACGTCCGCGAGCCGGCCGGCGACCGCGCGGGCCTGCTCGATGTCGGCGGCCTCGACCATCACCCGTACGAGCGGCTCCGTGCCGGAGGGCCGGAGCAGCACCCGTCCGGTGGTGCCCAGCTCGCGCTCGGCGTCGGCCACGGCCGCCGCCAGCTCCGCGGAGGTGGTGACCCGGGACTTGTCCACGTCGGGAACGTTGACCAGCACCTGCGGCAGCCGCTGCATGACGCCCGCCAGCTCGGCGAGGGACCTGCCGGTGGCCGCGACCCGCGCCGCCAGCAGCAGGCCGGTCAGCGTGCCGTCGCCGGTCGTCGCGTGGTCGAGGATGATCACGTGGCCGGACTGCTCGCCGCCGAGCGCGTAGCCGTGCTCCTTCATCGACTCCAGCACGTACCGGTCGCCGACCCCGGTCTGCACGACCTGGATGCCTTCGCCCTCCATGGCCAGCTTGAAGCCCAGGTTGGACATCACGGTGCCGACCACGGTGTTCTCGCGCAGCTGGCCCGCCTCGCGCATGGCCAGCGCCAGCACCGCGAGGATCTGGTCGCCGTCGACCTCCGCGCCGGTGCCGTCCACGGCCAGGCAGCGGTCGGCGTCGCCGTCGTGCGCGATGCCGAAGTCGGCGCCGTGCTCGATGACGGCCGCCTTGAGCAGGCCGAGGTGGGTGGAGCCGCAGCCATCGTTGATGTTCAGGCCGTCCGGCTCGGCGCCGATCGTGACGATCTCCGCGCCGGCCCGGGCGAAGGCCTCGGGCGAGACGTACGCGGCCGCGCCGTGGGCCTCGTCCAGGACGATCTTCAGCCCGTCGAGGCGGTTGGGGAGGACGCCGATGAGGTGGGCGACGTACTTCTCGAAGCCCTCGGTGTAGTCGGAGACCCGGCCGACGCCTGAGCCGGTGGGCCGGTCCCAGGGAGCGCCGGTGCGGTGCTCCTCGTAGACGGACTCGATGCGGTCCTCCAGCTCGTCGGCGAGCTTGTGGCCGCCGCGCGCGAAGAACTTGATGCCGTTGTCGGGCATGGCGTTGTGGCTGGCGGAGAGCATCACGCCGAGGTCGGCACCCAGCGCACCGGTGAGATACGCCACCGCCGGGGTGGGCAGCACACCGACGCGCAGGACGTCCACGCCCGCGCTCGCGAGGCCGGCCACGACCGCGGCCTCGAGGAATTCGCCGGAGGCCCGGGGGTCCCGGCCGACCACGGCCGTCGCCCGGTGGCCCGCGAAGGTGCCCGCTTCGGCCAGTACGTGGGCAGCCGCCACGGAGAGGCCGAGCGCGAGCTCCGCCGTCAGATCCGCGTTGGCAACGCCGCGTACACCGTCCGTCCCGAAGAGTCGTCCCACTGTTGTCCTCCCGAGTTTCCGCATCGCTTTGCGACCGCTTGTGACAGGTATTTGCCGCTTGTGGCGGTAAACGAACCGCCCCGGCAGCACAGAGAGTGCTGCCGGGGCGGTTTCGTTGCAGAACAGCAGGCGCAGATTAACGCTTGCTGTACTGCGGAGCCTTACGGGCCTTCTTGAGACCGGCCTTCTTGCGCTCGACCGCACGGTCGTCGCGGGAGAGGAAGCCGGCCTTCTTCAGCGCCGGGCGGTTGTTGTCCACGTCCGCCTCGTTCAGCGCACGGGCCACGCCGAGGCGCAGGGCGCCGGCCTGGCCGGAGACGCCGCCACCCGCGATGCGGGCGATGATGTCGTAGCGGTTGTCGAGCTCGAGCAGCTTGAACGGCTCGTTGACTTCCTGCTGGTGCACCTTGTTGGGGAAGTAGTCCTCAAGGGTGCGACCGTTGATCTTCCACTTGCCGGTGCCCGGAACGATCCGGACGCGGGCGATGGCGTTCTTGCGACGGCCCAGGCCGGCAGCCGGCTGGGGGTCGCCGAAGCGACCGGCAAGGGACTCGGAGGTGTAGTCGCCCTCGACTACGGCCTCGGACTCGCTGGTGTACTCCTCGACGTTGCCCTCGAACTCTTCGACGGTCGTCTCGGCGGTGGTCTCGGCCACGATGCTCCTCAGAATTTTCTACGTCTTAGGGGGTGGCCGGAACTACTGCGCGACCTGGGTGATCTCGAACGGCACCGGCTGCTGGGCAGCGTGGGGGTGCTGGTCGCCCGAGTAGACCTTCAGCTTCGAGAGCATCTGACGGCCCAGGGTGTTCTTGGGGAGCATGCCCTTGATGGCCTTCTCGACGGCCTTCTCCGGGTTGTTCGCCAGGAGGTCGTCGTAGCGCACGGAGCGGAGACCGCCCGGGTAGCCCGAGTGGCGGTACGCCATCTTCTGGGACGCCTTGTTGCCGGACAGGTGAACCTTGTCGGCGTTGACGATGATGACGAAGTCGCCCATGTCCATGTGGGGGGCGTAAGTCGGCTTGTGCTTGCCCCGCAGGAGGGCAGCGGCCTGGGTCGCCAGACGGCCGAGGACAACGTCCTGGGCGTCGATGACGAGCCACTGGCGCGAGATGTCGCCGGGCTTGGGGCTGAACGTACGCACGCGTATGCCTTCGCTTCTTCAGTGGTGGTATCCCAAGGGCGCTAGCCCCATGGGAAGGTCCTGACAGGGTCACCACGGACGATCACGACAGCCCTCATTCACAACGGGGACGCAACCCGTGTGAACTGCTGGTCATCGGTCCGGTGGACCGGCGCAAGGCCTTTCACGTGAGAATGAGAAAGCCAATACGCATAACAAACCAGCAGGATACCCAAGCAGACCCGTACGGGTCAAAACGCGGTCCGCGATGCCGATTCTGCTGGCGTCGCGGCGCACTCCGGTTCGGTCCTGGGTGGGGACCCCGCAGTTGTTACGGGCTCCAGAATAACCCGACCTGAGCGCAGCGCACGACGCGCCAGCAGAATCGCGAGTCCGCACAGGGTGGCGCAGTCCTTGAAGGCGCGCCGCTTGTGGGCCAGTTCCGAAGGCCACGGGACCAGGGCCACCTGGGGCGTCAGAGCCAGCCAGAACCAGGGCGAGCGGGGAATCGAGCCCGGCCGCACCGCCGAGGCCAGCAGCAGCGGCAGCACCACCAGCAGGTAGTGGTCGAAGGAGGGCCGCGACACCAGGAATGCGGCGAGCATCACCATGCAGGCGGTCTCCACCAGGCGCAGCTCCCCCCGGTCGGTATCGTCCTGCCGGCGCCACCGCACCCAGGCCGCCCACAGACCGCCCCCCGCC
>NZ_JARAYQ010000401.1:0-5255 GCF_033794505.1 Streptomyces sp. MB09-01
CACCCGGTCCCGTCCGCCTCACCCCCGCCCAGCACCATCCGCCACCGCCGCAACCGCTCGCCTCCGGCGCGCTCCACGCCGTCCTGCGCCCTGTCCGTACCGCTCATCCGCCCGTCCCCCTCCACTAGTCGTTTCCACCGCCACGTCCGGCCCGGCCGGCACATTCCAGCCCGCCGCACGTTCCGGCCCTGCCGCACGCTCCAGCCCCGCCGACGTCCGAGGCGCTTTTCAGTCCCCGCCGGCGTTCGAGGCGCGGGGTCCGGGGCGGAGCCCCGGCAACGGCGCCGCACCCGCCCCCGGGACTCCGCCTCAGGCCACCGCAACCCCGCCGGGAGCCGAGAGCAGCATCCGCACCAGCTCCACCACCGCATCCGCCCGCACGGGATCCAGCTCCGCCGCGAAGCCCTCGGGCGCCGAGGACGCCGAGCTCGCGGCGGCGGAACCGCCGGGCCCCCGCCGCACCAGTTCGCCCAGGCTCCGCTTCACCCCCGGCTCGTACGCCCCGAAGGTCCTCCGCAGCAGCGGGAGTACGTCGGTGAAGGCCCGCTCCGGCACGCCCACCAGCCAGGTGTCGATGAGCCCCAGCAGCCGGTCGTCGTGGACCAGCAGCGTGCCGCCGCCCGAACTCCCGCCCGCGAAGCCCTCGATCCAGCCCGCCGCGTCGGCCGGGGAGGCCGCCGGGGACAGCGCGAGCCCCATCAGCCGCGCCGTCTCCTCGGCCGGCAGCCGCCCGTCGTCGAGGAGCAGCCTGGCCGCCCGGCCGCGGATGACGCCCGGCACGGTGTCCCGGCCTGCCAGCGTCCGCAGCACCGCGGACCAGCGCTCCCGCAGCCCCTCGTCGGCGTCGGCCAGCAGCGCCACCGCCCCGTGCACCCCGTCCACGTGACCGCGCAGCTCCGCCGCCGCGTCGGCGTCCAGGCCGGCCGCACACGCCGGCGGCAGCGCCACGCATATCCGCTCGGCGAGCCCGGCCGCCACCACGGCGAGCGCTGTCGCGTCGGTGCCGCGCACGTCCCCGTACCTCAGCGAACGGGCCAGCGCGGGCAGCGCCTTGGCGAGGCGCGCCACGTCGGTGTCCAGTGCGGCCCGGTCCGCGAGGGCGCGCAGTACGGCGGGCAGCGTCTCCGACAGCCCGGCCAGCAGGCACCGCTCGGCGAGCGCGGTGACCTCGCCCAGCTCCTCGGCTCCGGCCGCGTCGGCCTCGGCCTTGACGGTGGCCGCCGCGAGGACGGTGGTGCCCCAGATCCCGGCCTCGGCGACCCGCACCGACAGTTCGGGCTCCCACCGCAGCCGCCAGGTCTCCCGGAAGGTCCCGGTGCTGCCGCGGGAGGCGGTCGGGGTGCCCCATCCGATGCCGAGCAGCCGCAGCCGGTGCAGCAGCAGGGATTTCGCCGCGTCGGTGTCCTTGCGCAGGTCGAGTTCCAGTTCGCGGTCCTGCGCCTCGGCCTTGAGCCGCAGCGAGCGCTGCTGCCGCGTCAGGTCCCGCTGGAGCGGTACGACGGGTGCCGCGTCCGGGACCTCGCCGAGCACGTCGCCGACCACCAGGCGGTCCTCGATCAGCGCGAGCGGTATGTCGGAGCCGTCGCACATGACCGCCCGGACCGCTTCGAGGGTCTCCGTCAGGCCGGGCAGCGGCCGTCCCCGCATCGCGGCCAGGGTCTCGGCCAGCCGGACCGCCTCGATGACGTGCGCCGAGGAGACCTGCCGGTCCTCCGCGCGCAGCAGGCCGGCGACCTTGGTCAGCCACCGCTCGACGGGCCGGTCCCGGGCCTCGAAGAGGTGGGCGTACCAGCCGGGCGAGGTGATCCCCGCGCCGTACCCGCCGGCCCGGGCGAGCCGGCGGTGGGTCCACGGCACCCAGGTGGTCTCCACCTTGACCTTCGGCAGGCCGCTCAGCAGTGCCTTGTCCGCGGCCACGGTGGTCTTCGCCCGCAGCGCCGGGACGTGCCAGGCCCCGCACACCACGGCGTACGCGTCGCCGAACTCCCGGCGGGCGGCCCGCATCCGCTGCCGCATGTACGCCTCGCGCACGAGGTCGCGGCGGTGGCCGCCGTCGCCGTACGCCTCGCGCAGGGCTCCCATGGCCTCCCCGAGCGCTTCGAACGCGCCGAGCACTTCCTCGGGGCCGCCCCCGCTGCCGTCTGCGCCCCGAGTGCCCCGGTGCTCGACCACGTCCTCCCACCAGCGCTCGGGGTCGTCGTACCCGGCGGTCTCGGCCAGGACCGCGAGCGGGTCCACCCTGACCGCCTCGGGCTCGTCGTGGTCCGCGCCCGGCTCGGCGGCCAGCGAGTGCGCGGCCGGCAGGTCCATGAACCGCACCGGTACGCCGGCCTGCTGCGCCCAGCGGATCGCCACCCACTCCGGGGAGAAGTCGGCCAGCGGCCAGAACGCGGCCCGGCCGGGGTCGTCCGCGGCGTGCGCGAGCAGCGCCACGGGCGGCCGCATCCCGGGGTCGGCGGCGAGCGCGAGCAGGCCGTCCCCCTCGGGCGGGCCCTCGATCAGCACGGCCGCCGGGCGGGCCGCGTCCAGCGCGGCCCGCACCGCGCGGGCCGAGCCGGGCCCGTGGTGCCGCACCCCCAGCAGCAGTGGGCCCTGCGGGCTCGGGCTCATACCGTCACCTCCCGGCAGGCCCGGTAGAAGTCCTTCCAGCCGTCGCGCTCGCGGACCACGGCCTCCAGGTACTCCTGCCAGACCACCTTGTCGGCGGCCGGGTCGCGGACCACGGCGCCGAGGATCCCGGCGGCCACGTCGGAGGGGCGCAGCACGCCGTCCCCGAAGTGGGCGGCCAGGGCCAGCCCGCCGGTGACGACGGAGATGGCCTCGGCGGTGGACAGCGTCCCGCTGGGCGACTTCACCTTCGTCCGGCCGTCGTCGGTGACCCCGTCGCGCAGCTCGCGGAAGACGGTGACGACGCGGCGGATCTCCTCCAGGCCTTCGGGCGCGGCCGGCAGGTCGAGGGCGCGGCCCATCTGGTCGACGCGGCGGGCGACGATGTCGACCTCGGCGTCGGCGCTGGCGGGCAGCGGCAGCACGACGGTGTTGAAGCGGCGGCGCAGCGCGCTGGAGAGTTCGTTGACCCCGCGGTCGCGGTCGTTGGCGGTGGCGATGAGGTTGAAGCCGCGCACGGCCTGTACCTCTTCGCCGAGCTCCGGTATCGGCAGCGTCTTCTCGGACAGGACGGTGATGAGGGTGTCCTGGACGTCGGCGGGGATGCGGGTGAGCTCCTCGACGCGGGCGGTCATGCCCTCGGCCATGGCCCGCATGACGGGGCTGGGGACGAGGGCCTCGCGGCTGGGGCCGTGGGCGAGGAGCCGGGCGTAGTTCCAGCCGTACCGGATGGCTTCCTCGGGGGTGCCGGCGGTTCCCTGGACGAGGAGGGTGGAGTCTCCGCTGACGGCGGCGGCGAGGTGTTCGGACACCCAGGTCTTGGCGGTGCCGGGGACGCCGAGCAGGAGCAGCGCGCGGTCGGTGGCCAAGGTGGTGACGGCGACTTCGACGATGCGGCGCGGTCCCACGTACTTGGGTGTGATGACCGTGCCGTCGTCGAGCGTGCCGCCCTGCAGGTACGTGGCGACGGCCCAGGGGGAGAGCTTCCAGCGGGCCGGGCGGGGCCGGTCATCGGCGGCCGCGAGGGCTTTCAGTTCGTCTGCGAAGGCATCTTCGGCGTGCGGTCGCAGCGCTTCGGCCGGGCGTTCGTTCTCGGGCGTGGTCATGGTCCCCCTCCAAGGCTCGGCAGCCGCTTCCGACTGCTGGATCCACGGTGCACCACGCCACTGACAACGCGCCTTGCTCACAGTGTCGTTGCAGGTCAGAGCGATTGTCAGTGGGGTTCTCTACGGTGGGACACATGACTGAGCAGGGGGTCCGCTGGACAGCGGAACAGGTACTGGCTCTGGCTCCTGACGATGCCTCACGCAAAGCGGGGAGCAGACTCGGCGGGGCGGGTCCGTGGTCACAGATCGGAGGTTCCGCTTCCGGTTCTGTGTGGGGGTTGTGCAAGGGCAGCGGCAGCAAGCCGTACCGGACGGTCGTGGACCTGACCGGGCCGGCGTACAAGTGCTCCTGCCCGAGCCGGAAGTTCCCGTGCAAGCACGCGCTGGGACTGCTGCTGCTCTGGTCCGCCGAGGGGGCCGGCGAGCCGGGCGAGGCGCCGGACTGGGCCGCGCAGTGGCTGGCGGACCGGGCGGCGAAGGCCGCGCGTCCGGCCGCCGGGGCGGGCGGGCCCGTGGACGAGGAGGGGGCGCGCAAGCGCGCCGAGCGGCGGGCGGCCCGCGTCGGCGCGGGCGTCACCGAGCTGGAGCAGCGGCTGGCCGATCTGCTGCGAGGCGGCCTGGCGGGCCAGGAGCAGGCCGGTTACGCGGGGTGGGAGGAGACCGCCGCCCGGATGGTCGACGCACAGGCACCCGGACTGGCGGGCCGGGTAAGGGAGTTGGGGACGATACCCAGTTGCGGCCCGGGCTGGCCCGCCCGGATGCTGGAGGAGGCGGCGCTGCTGCACCTGCTGGACCGGGCCTGGCTGGGGGTGGCCGGGCTGCCGGAACAGCTGGCGGCGACGGTGCGCAGCCGGGTGGGACTGCCGGCCTCCGGGGAGGGGGAGGCCGTACGGGACCGCTGGCTGGTGCTGGCCCAGTACGACTCGGTGTCACCGGACGGCCGGCTCACCACCCGACGGATATGGCTGCGCGGACTGCAGGGCGGACGGCCCGCCCTGGTACTGGACTTCGGACCGCCCGGGCGGCCGCCGGGCCTGTCGCTGCCGGTCGGCCTGGTACTGGAGGCGGAGGTCCGCTTCCGGCCCGGATCGGCGGGGCTGCGTGCGGACCTCGGGGAGAGGTTCTCGGCGGCCGTTCCGTGCGGCGGGGTTCCGTCCGGGGTGAGCACGGGGGCGGCGCTGGAGGCGTACGGGGCGGCGCTGCGGGAGGACCCGTGGCTGGAGTCCTGGCCGGTGGTGCTCGGCCCGGTGGTTCCGATACCGGGAGAGCTCGGCTGGCAGCTGGCGGACGCGGAGGGCACCTGCGCCCTGCCGGTGCCCCTCACGGGGTCCGGCAGCCGTTCCCGCTCGGGCTTGTGGCAGCTGGCCGCGTTGTCGGGAGGGGGGCCGGTGACGGTGTTCGGTGAGTGCGGCCACCGCGGCTTCACCCCCCTGACGGCCTGGCAGCCGGACTCGCCCGAGCCGGTCGCCCTGTCCTGAGCGCGGCCGGGACACCTCACACACCGCAGGGGGCCTGGGGGGACGTCTGCCGTCACACAGGGGC
>NZ_JARAYQ010000402.1:0-5222 GCF_033794505.1 Streptomyces sp. MB09-01
TCCCCATCCGGAGGCCCCGCGCCATGCCGCTCCTCGACCCGACGCTCTGGCAGGACGGACCCACCCTCACCGGCGGCGCCGCGCCGGTCGTCGAACCCGCCACCAGCCGCGTCCTCGCCACCCTCGACCTCGCCGCGCCCGGCGACGTGGCGGAGGCCGCCGTACGGGCCCGGGCCGCGCAGCGCGACTGGGCGCGCGCCACCCACCTCGAGCGGGCGGCCGTGCTGCGCCGCGCCGGGGACCTGTTCGCCGCCCACGCCGACGAGCTGCGGGAGTGGCTGGTCCGCGAATCCGGCTCGATACCCGGCAAGGCCGGTTTCGAACTGCACGTCGCCGCCCAGGAGTGCTACGAGGCAGCCGCGCTGGCCTCGCGCCCGGTCGGGCAGGTACTGCCGAGCGAGGCACCGCGGCTGTCCTTCACGCGCCGGGTCCCGGCCGGGGTGGTCGGGGTCGTGGCCCCCTTCAACGCCCCGCTGATCCTGGCGATCCGCTCGGTCGCGCCGGCGCTGGCACTCGGCAACGCGGTGCTGCTGAAGCCGGACCGGCGGACCGCCGTCTGCGGCGGCCTCACCCTCGCCGCCGTTTTCGCCGCCGCCGGACTCCCCGCCGGGCTGCTGCACGTCCTGCCCGGGGGCGCCGGGACGGGCGCCGCGGTGGTCGCCGACCCGCGGGTCCGGGTGGTGTCCTTCACCGGATCCACCGCCGCCGGCCGCACCGTCGGAGAACTGGCGGGCCGTCATCTCAAGCGCGTGCACCTGGAGCTGGGCGGCAACTCCGCCCTCGTCGTGCTCCGCGACGCCGATGTCGAGGCCGCCGTCGCCCAGGCGACCTGGGGCAGCTTCTTCCACCAGGGCCAGATCTGCATGACCGCCGGGCGGCACCTCGTACACGCCTCGCTCTACGACGAGTACGTCGAGCGGCTCGCCGCGCGCGCCGAGGAACTGGCCGTGGGGGACCCGTACCGCGAGCAGGTCCACCTGGGCCCGCTGATCGACCGCGCCCAGGTGGAACGCGTACACGCCCTGGTGGAGGCCAGCACCGCAGCGGGGGCCAAGCTCGTCGCCGGCGGCACCCACCGGGACCTCTTCTACCGGCCGACCGTCCTGGCGGGCGTCGGCGACGAAACCCCCGCGTACACCGAGGAGGTCTTCGGCCCGGTGGCACCCGTGCGCTCCTTCGCGACGGAGGACGAGGCGGTGGCACTGGCCTCGGCGGGCCCGTACGGCCTCTCCCTCGGGATCCTGACCCGCGACGCGGCGCGCGGGCTCGACCTGGCCGAGCGGATCCCCACCGGGATCGCGCACGTCAACGACCAGACGGTCAACGACGAGGCCGTCGCCCCGTTCGGCGGAGTCGGCGCCTCCGGCACCGGCGCCCGCTTCGGCGGCGAGGCGAACCTGGACGCCTTCACGGAACTCCGCTGGGCCACGGCCCGCAGCACCCCTGCCGGCCACCCCTTCTGAGAGAACCCGAAACCGCACGCCGGTGCGGCCGCCAGGCCGGGTATCGCTCATCACCAGGGCTACGGGCTGCCCGGGGCGTTGGGCGGCCCGGGCGCCCGCTGGCCCTCGGATCGCCTGGCGAGCGGCCCGGCGACACCGAGCCCAGCGGCCCGGTGCCGCAGGCAGGTCGATCTCGCGCAGCGAGGCGTCCACAAGGGGGGGGGAGGGACGGCGCGGCGAAGGCTGGAAGCGTTAGGGGAAGCGGACCACCAGCTCCGCGTACGAGTCGTTCGCCGCACGCGCCAGCGCCACGGCGTCGGGCTCTCCGCCAGGTGCGGGGGACTGCGGTGCGACGGAGAGCACCTGGAAGTCCATGCCCGGCCCATCAGCGCGAACGGGCGGTCCAGATCGGCCCCCGTGCGCATCGGCCCCGGTCGCCTCGGCGCCGGTCCCGCGTCGGGTGCCCGTATCGGCCTTCCCCAGTCGTCCGGGGCGGGCGAGGTGCTCCGCGGTCCACAGGTGCGCGTGCCCGTCGGCGTGCCCGTCGATACGCAACCGGGTCACCCTTCGACTAGCGCTTGGCGGGCCGGTCGGCGGTGTCCGCGGAATGCCGGAGGCAGGTCGTTCGTTCAAGGAGCAGTCGGCTCAATCAGGAGGTCTGGACACCGTGGCTACAGTCGAGCTCACCAAGGAAAACTTCGACCAGACGGTCAGCGAGAACCCGTTCGTGCTGATCGACTTCTGGGCGGGCTGGTGCCGGCCGTGCCTGCAGTTCGCGCCGGTCTACGAGAGGGCCTCCGAGGCTCACCCCGACCTGCTCTTCGCCAAGGTGGACACCGAGGCGCAGCAGGAGCTGGCCGGTGCCTTCCAGATCACCTCGATCCCGACCCTGATGATCGTCCGGGACCAGGTGGCCATCTTCGCCCAGCCCGGCGCCCTGCCGGAGGCGGCGCTGACCGACCTCATCGGGCAGGCCCGCGCGCTCGACATGGACGAGGTGCGCGCCAAGATCGCCGCCACGCAGCAGGGCGGCGCGCAGGACCCCGGCACCCAGGAGCCCGGCACGCCGGAGGCCTGAGTGCGTGACGCGGCCGCGGACCGGCGTGACACTGGCCCGTATGACTGAAGCCGTGGAGTACGACGTCGTGGTGCTCGGCGGGGGCCCGGCCGGCGAGAACATCGTCGACCGGACCCGCGCCGCCGGGCTCAGCACGGCGCTCGTGGAGAGCGAACTGGTGGGTGGCGAGTGCTCGTACTGGGCCTGCGTGCCGAGCAAGGCGCTGCTGCGCCCCGTGCTGGCCCGGGCCGACGCCCGCCGGGTGCCGGGGCTGGCGGGGGCCGCCGGGGGTCCCCTGGACACGGCGGCGGTGCTGGCGCACCGCGACTACTGGACCGGTGACTGGAAGGACCAGGGCCAGATCGACTGGCTCGATTCCACCGGGGCCCACGTCTACCGCGGCCACGGCCGGCTCTACGGGGTCCGCAAGGTAGCCGTCACCAGCCCCGAGGGCGAGCACCACGTACTGGCGGCCCGGCACGCCGTGGTCGTCGCCACCGGCACCCGGGCCGTGGTCCCGGACCTGCCCGGCATCACCGGAGCCCGCCCGTGGACCAGCCGCGAGGCGACCTCGGCCCAGGGGGTCCCCGGCCGGCTGCTGATCGTGGGCGGCTCCGTGGTGGCCGCCGAGATGGCCACTGCCTGGCAGGGTCTCGGATCGCAGGTCACCGTGCTGGTACGCGGCTCCGGGCTGCTGCCGCGGATGGAGCCCTTCGCGGGCGAACTGGTCGCCGACGCGCTGCGCGAGGCCGGGGCGGTCGTCCGTACGGGGGTGGCCGTCGAGGCGGTCGTACGGGACGGCTCGACCGGCCCCGTCCGGGTGGTGCTGGAGGGCGGCGAGACCCTGGAGGGCGACGAACTGCTGATGGCGACGGGCCGGGCACCGCGGACCGACGACATCGGGCTGGACACCGTGGGCCTGCCCCCGGGCAAGTGGATCGACGTCGACGACACCTGCCGGGTGCCGGGCCACGACTGGCTGTACGCCGTCGGGGACGTCAATCACCGGGCGCTCCTCACCCACCAGGGCAAGTACCAGGCCCGGATCGCGGGCGCCGCGATCGCCGCCCGCGCGGCCGGCGACGCGCTGGACACCGCCCCCTGGGGCGCGCACACGGCTACCGCCGACACCCGCGCCCTCCCGCAGGCCGTGTTCACCGATCCGGAGGCCGCCGCGGTGGGCCTGACCCTGGCCGAGGCCGAACGGGCGGGCCACCGGGTGCGCGCCGTCGACTACGACCTGTCCAAGGTCTCCGGCGCCGGGCTGTACGCCGACGGCTACCGCGGCCGGGCCCGGATGGTCGTCGACCTCGACCGGGATGTCCTCCTCGGGGCCACCTTCGTCGGCCCGGGCGCCGCCGAGCTGATCCACGCGGCCACGATCGCGGTCGCGGGGGAGGTTCCGCTCGAGCGGCTGTGGCACGCGGTGCCGGCCTTCCCGACCATCAGCGAGATCTGGCTGCGGCTGCTGGAGACCTACCGGGGGTGAGGCCGGGTGACGCGGCCGGGGTGACGCGGGGGTGACGCGGCCGGGGATGGAGCCGGGGGCGTCACACGGCTCCACCCCCGCCCGTCATTCGGCGATCTCGGTGCGTTCCCACCATTCGTAGACCGGTAGTCGCCCCTGCGGGCCGTCCTGCTGCCGTGCGGTGGGCTTGAAGTGCTCGTACCCGCCGCGGTGCGGAACCTTCAGGTCTTCTCCGGGCGAGGCGATCGGGACGATCCGCTCCGGGAGATCGTCCGGGCCGCCCTCCAAGGCTGCCTTGTTCGTCATGGCCCCAGTGTTGCCACGCACGCGGTCGCGCGCATCACGAGGGCGGTCGAGCCGCCGCCCCGAGGGACCCTGCCCCGACCGGCGCGAGCGGTCGTCGGCGGGCCGCCCCGCCGGCGACCTCACCACAGGTGCCACAGTGCGGTCCGGCGTTCACCGAAGGGAAGTTGACGGTCCCTCATGGGGGCGGGAGCACGGGGAAGAGGGGGTTCAAGCTTGGTCAAAATTAGGTTAGCCTTACCTCAGTTTCAGCGCTTCCGTGCTGGAAACCACTCCCGCACCTGAAAGGGTTCCCAGTGATGCGTACCGCCTCCCTGCCCCGCACCGTCGCCCGCGCGGCCGTCGCCGTCTCCGCCGCCGTGGCGCTCGCCGTCGGCGCGGCCGGCTCCGCCTCGGCCGCCACCTCGACGCGTACGGTCACCGAGGGTGCGGCCACCTTCAGCCTCAGTGTCACGGCGCCCTCCTCCGCCGCCGCGGCCGGTCAGAACGTCACGGTCACCGGCAGCGGCTTCAACACCACCAAGGGCATATACGTCGGCCTCTGCGCGGTCAACGGCGCACAGGGCGCGAACAAGCCCACCCCCTGCCTGGGCGGCTCCGACCAGTCCGGCACCACCGGTGCCTCGCACTGGATCAACAACACCTTCGGTGGGACCCTGGCCAACACGTCCAAGTACGGTCCGGGCGGGACCTTCGGCATCACCATCCACGTCAAGGCCGACCTGGGCGGCGGCCAGATCTGCGGCGAGACCGTCCAGTGCGCCGTCGTCACGCGCGCCGACCACTTCGACTCCTCCAATCGCAAGTACGACGTCCGCGTCCCGGTGACCTTCAACTAGGCCTGGTCCGGGCCGGGTTCGGCTCAGCCCTTCGGGTCCGTTTCCGGCCCCGCCCGCGGCCCGGTACCTGTCTCTTATAACAATTTCCAAGCCCACGAGAAAGGCAAAAAACC
>NZ_JARAYQ010000403.1:0-5193 GCF_033794505.1 Streptomyces sp. MB09-01
TTCAGAACTAACACAGTGGACGCGAGCAACTGAGGACAAGCCCTCGGCCTATTAGTACCAGTCAGCTTCACCCGTTACCGGGCTTCCACATCTGGCCTATCAACCCAGTCGTCTACTGGGAGCCTTACCCTCTCAAGGAGGTGGGAATACTCATCTTGAAGCAGGCTTCCCGCTTAGATGCTTTCAGCGGTTATCCCTCCCGAACGTAGCCAACCAGCCATGCCCTTGGCAGGACAACTGGCACACCAGAGGTTCGTCCGTCCCGGTCCTCTCGTACTAGGGACAGCCCTTCTCAATATTCCTACGCGCACAGCGGATAGGGACCGAACTGTCTCACGACGTTCTAAACCCAGCTCGCGTACCGCTTTAATGGGCGAACAGCCCAACCCTTGGGACCGACTCCAGCCCCAGGATGCGACGAGCCGACATCGAGGTGCCAAACCATCCCGTCGATATGGACTCTTGGGGAAGATCAGCCTGTTATCCCCGGGGTACCTTTTATCCGTTGAGCGACGGCGCTTCCACAAGCCACCGCCGGATCACTAGTCCCGACTTTCGTCCCTGCTCGACCCGTCGGTCTCACAGTCAAGCTCCCTTGTGCACTTACACTCAACACCTGATTGCCAACCAGGCTGAGGGAACCTTTGGGCGCCTCCGTTACCCTTTGGGAGGCAACCGCCCCAGTTAAACTACCCATCAGACACTGTCCCTGATCCGGATCACGGACCGAGGTTAGACATCCAGCACGACCAGAGTGGTATTTCAACGATGACTCCACCCCAACTGGCGTTGAGGTTTCACAGTCTCCCACCTATCCTACACAAGCCGAACCGAACACCAATATCAAACTGTAGTAAAGGTCCCGGGGTCTTTCCGTCCTGCTGCGCGAAACGAGCATCTTTACTCGTAGTGCAATTTCACCGGGCCTATGGTTGAGACAGTCGAGAAGTCGTTACGCCATTCGTGCAGGTCGGAACTTACCCGACAAGGAATTTCGCTACCTTAGGATGGTTATAGTTACCACCGCCGTTTACTGGCGCTTAAGTTCTCAGCTTCGCACGCCCGAAAGCGCACTAACCGGTCCCCTTAACGTTCCAGCACCGGGCAGGCGTCAGTCCGTATACATCGCCTTACGGCTTCGCACGGACCTGTGTTTTTAGTAAACAGTCGCTTCTCGCTGGTCTCTGCGGCCACCCCCAGCTCACGGAGTAAATCCGATCACCAGTGATGGCCCCCCTTCTCCCGAAGTTACGGGGGCATTTTGCCGAGTTCCTTAACCATAGTTCACCCGAACGCCTCGGTATTCTCTACCTGACCACCTGAGTCGGTTTAGGGTACGGGCCGCCATGAAACTCGCTAGAGGCTTTTCTCGACAGCATAGGATCATCCACTTCACCACAATCGGCTCGGCATCAGGTCTCAGCCTTAACGAGGGACGGATTTGCCTACCCCTCGGCCTACACCCTTACCCCGGGACAACCACCGCCCGGGCTGGACTACCTTCCTGCGTCACCCCATCGCTTACCTACTACAAGTCTGGTTCGTCGGCTCCACCACTTTCCTTTCCCCGAAGGGTCCGGAACGGCTTCACGGACTTAGCATCGCCTGATTCGATATTGGGCGTTTCAAAGCGGGTACCGGAATATCAACCGGTTGTCCATCGACTACGCCTGTCGGCCTCGCCTTAGGTCCCGACTTACCCTGGGCAGATCAGCTTGACCCAGGAACCCTTAGTCAATCGGCGCACACGTTTCTCACGTGTGTATCGCTACTCATGCCTGCATTCTCACTCGTGAACCGTCCACAACTAGCTTCCGCTGCTGCTTCACCCGGCACACGACGCTCCCCTACCCATCACAGCGGGCGTTGGCCCTATTGCTGCAATGACACGACTTCGGCGGTACGCTTGAGCCCCGCTACATTGTCGGCGCGGAATCACTTGACCAGTGAGCTATTACGCACTCTTTCAAGGGTGGCTGCTTCTAAGCCAACCTCCTGGTTGTCTCTGCGACTCCACATCCTTTCCCACTTAGCGTACGCTTAGGGGCCTTAGTCGATGCTCTGGGCTGTTTCCCTCTCGACCATGGAGCTTATCCCCCACAGTCTCACTGCCGTGCTCTCACTTACCGGCATTCGGAGTTTGGCTAAGGTCAGTAACCCGGTAGGGCCCATCGCCTATCCAGTGCTCTACCTCCGGCAAGAAACACACGACGCTGCACCTAAATGCATTTCGGGGAGAACCAGCTATCACGGAGTTTGATTGGCCTTTCACCCCTAACCACAGGTCATCCCCCAGGTTTTCAACCCTGGTGGGTTCGGTCCTCCACGAAGTCTTACCTCCGCTTCAACCTGCCCATGGCTAGATCACTCCGCTTCGGGTCTAGAGCGTGCAACTCAATCGCCCTATTCGGACTCGCTTTCGCTACGGCTTCCCCACACGGGTTAACCTCGCTACACACCGCTAACTCGCAGGCTCATTCTTCAAAAGGCACGCAGTCACGACCGTTGTTCCGAAGAACAACGGCGACGCTCCCACGGCTTGTAGGCACACGGTTTCAGGTACTATTTCACTCCGCTCCCGCGGTACTTTTCACCATTCCCTCACGGTACTATCCGCTATCGGTCACCAGGGAATATTTAGGCTTAGCGGGTGGTCCCGCCAGATTCACACGGGATTTCTCGGGCCCCGTGCTACTTGGGAGATGAGCAAGCAAGCCGCTGATGTTTCGTCTACGGGGGTCTTACCCTCTACGCCGGACCTTTCGCATGTCCTTCGACTACATCAACGGTTTCTGACTCGCCGACCGGCCGGCAGACCGATCAAGCTCATTCCCACAACCCCGCATGCGCAACCCCTGCCGGGTATCACACGCATACGGTTTGGCCTCATCCGGTTTCGCTCGCCACTACTCCCGGAATCACGGTTGTTTTCTCTTCCTGAGGGTACTGAGATGTTTCACTTCCCCTCGTTCCCTCCACATGCCCTATGTGTTCAGGCATGGGTGACAGCCCATGACGACTGCCGGGTTTCCCCATTCGGACACCCCCGGATCAAAGCTCAGTTGGCAGCTCCCCGGGGCCTATCGCGGCCTCTCACGTCCTTCATCGGTTCCTGGTGCCAAGGCATCCACCGTGCGCCCTTAAAAACTTGGCCACAGATGCTCGCGTCCACTGTGTAGTTCTCAAACAACGACCAGCCACCCATCACCCTGCTCCCTCAAGGAGAACAAGTTCACTGGGGCCGGCACTGAAGACATGACCTTACGGCCGTACCTTCAGGACCCAACAACGTGCCAAGCACGATCCTCCATCAGTGACTCACTTTCCACGCCCAAGGGCAGTACTCGTGATCCATCCGGAAAACCGTGCCAACTAATCAACGTTCCACCCATGAGCTGACCGTGCAGAACGTTTGTCTGCAATCGGTACTGTGCTCCTTAGAAAGGAGGTGATCCAGCCGCACCTTCCGGTACGGCTACCTTGTTACGACTTCGTCCCAATCGCCAGTCCCACCTTCGACAGCTCCCTCCCTTACGGGTTGGGCCACCGGCTTCGGGTGTTACCGACTTTCGTGACGTGACGGGCGGTGTGTACAAGGCCCGGGAACGTATTCACCGCAGCAATGCTGATCTGCGATTACTAGCAACTCCGACTTCATGGGGTCGAGTTGCAGACCCCAATCCGAACTGAGACCGGCTTTTTGAGATTCGCTCCACCTCACGGTATCGCAGCTCATTGTACCGGCCATTGTAGCACGTGTGCAGCCCAAGACATAAGGGGCATGATGACTTGACGTCGTCCCCACCTTCCTCCGAGTTGACCCCGGCGGTCTCCTGTGAGTCCCCATCACCCCGAAGGGCATGCTGGCAACACAGGACAAGGGTTGCGCTCGTTGCGGGACTTAACCCAACATCTCACGACACGAGCTGACGACAGCCATGCACCACCTGTATACCGACCACAAGGGGGGCACTATCTCTAATGCTTTCCGGTATATGTCAAGCCTTGGTAAGGTTCTTCGCGTTGCGTCGAATTAAGCCACATGCTCCGCTGCTTGTGCGGGCCCCCGTCAATTCCTTTGAGTTTTAGCCTTGCGGCCGTACTCCCCAGGCGGGGAACTTAATGCGTTAGCTGCGGCACCGACGACGTGGAATGTCGCCAACACCTAGTTCCCAACGTTTACGGCGTGGACTACCAGGGTATCTAATCCTGTTCGCTCCCCACGCTTTCGCTCCTCAGCGTCAGTAATGGCCCAGAGATCCGCCTTCGCCACCGGTGTTCCTCCTGATATCTGCGCATTTCACCGCTACACCAGGAATTCCGATCTCCCCTACCACACTCTAGCTAGCCCGTATCGAATGCAGACCCGAGGTTAAGCCTCGGGCTTTCACATCCGACGTGACAAGCCGCCTACGAGCTCTTTACGCCCAATAATTCCGGACAACGCTTGCGCCCTACGTATTACCGCGGCTGCTGGCACGTAGTTAGCCGGCGCTTCTTCTGCAGGTACCGTCACTTTCGCTTCTTCCCTGCTGAAAGAGGTTTACAACCCGAAGGCCGTCATCCCTCACGCGGCGTCGCTGCATCAGGCTTTCGCCCATTGTGCAATATTCCCCACTGCTGCCTCCCGTAGGAGTCTGGGCCGTGTCTCAGTCCCAGTGTGGCCGGTCGCCCTCTCAGGCCGGCTACCCGTCGTCGCCTTGGTGGGCCATTACCCCACCAACAAGCTGATAGGCCGCGGGCTCATCCTTCACCGCCGGAGCTTTCAACCCCCGCCCATGCAGGCAGGAGTGGTATCCGGTATTAGACCCCGTTTCCAGGGCTTGTCCCAGAGTGAAGGGCAGATTGCCCACGTGTTACTCACCCGTTCGCCACTAATCCACCCCGAAGGGCTTCATCGTTCGACTTGCATGTGTTAAGCACGCCGCCAGCGTTCGTCCTGAGCCAGGATCAAACTCTCCATGAATGTTTACCCGTAATCGGGTGCACACATCACTTAGAGCGGGCACGTCAGGTCGGAATAAGACCGACGCGCCACAACGTCCTCGCTGTGTAATTGCCTGCCAGTGCCCGAAGGCCCGACAGGACTTTTTCAAAGGAACCTCATCCACCGAAGTGGACGGGGTATCAACTTCTGGCGTTGATTTTTGGCACGCTGTTGAGTTCTCAAGGAACGGACGCTTCCTTTGTACT
>NZ_JARAYQ010000404.1:0-5180 GCF_033794505.1 Streptomyces sp. MB09-01
CCGTACCGCCCCCCGCGAACCCCCCGCACCGGCCCCGCCGGCCCGGCCCCACAACCCCGCGGGCCCTCCGCAGGGGCACGGCACGGCACGACGCAAGCGCCGAAGACCTCTCGCAAAGCCGCTGTTTCTGCCACGATGCCGATTGGGCGGGGCACGGGCGGCGAGCACACGGCCGTTCCGCCCCAACCTCCGGCCGGGGGGACCTCCAACCGGCACGCCTAAGACCAGTGGGAGAGTCACGGTGTATTTCGCCGCACTGCTCGCGCGCACCGAAGACGGGTGGGAAGCGAGCGACATGGAACTCGACGACGTCGAGTCCCTCAGTGATCTGATCGATCTCGCCCGTTCCGCCGCTGTCGACGACGACACGGTGGTCGCCCTCATCGAGCAGGAGGACGCCTGGTTCGGCGTCGTCCGCGTGGACGGCGAGGAGGACCCGCGGTACTTCGTATCGAACGCCGCCGCGGCCGCCCGCAGCTCCTACGGCTCGATGCTGACCAAAGAGCTGCTGGGCAGCGACGAGGAGGACGACGAACTCGACGAGCTGGACCTGGACGGCACCGAGGACGGCGAGGAGGATGCCATCGCCGCCTACACGGACGAGGACGCCGACGAGGACGGGGCGGGCGGGGCCGGTGCGGAGCCGGTGCCTGCCGGTCCGCTCGGCGACCCCCGGCTGCTGGACGACCTCGGGGTGACCAACAAACAACTGATGACCCTGGACGGGGACGCCCTCTCGGAGATCGCCGAGTCCCTCGGCGCCACCGAGGTCCTGGAGGCCGTCCGCTAGTGATCCGCATGCACGACACGAGCACCACCGATCCCGTACGGGACCCGTGGCGGGACTCCATGCGCCTGGCGCTCCAGGAGGCCGCCCGGGCGGTGCCGGCCGGCGACGTGCCGGTCGGCGCCGTCGTGCTGGGCCCGGACGGGAAGGTCCTCGCCACCGGGTACAACGAACGCGAGGCGACCGGCGACCCCACGGCGCACGCCGAGGTGGTGGCGCTGCGCCGGGCGGCCGCCGCGCTCGGGGAATGGCGGCTTCCGGGGTGCACCCTCGTGGTGACCCTGGAGCCGTGCGTGATGTGCGCGGGCGCGCTCGTGCAGTCGCGCGTCGCCCGGGTCGTCTACGGCGCGGACGACGAGAAGGCGGGCGCGGCCGGGTCCCTGTGGGACCTCGTACGGGACCGCCGGCTCAACCACCGCCCCGAAGTGGTCCGCGGGGTCCTCGCCGAGGAGTGCGCCCGGCAGCTGACGGACTTCTTCCGTGAGCTGTGACGGCGGGCGCGCGGATACGGATTTCGGCGCACGGGCCACCTTGGGCTAAGCTCTCTCTCGGTAGCGTGTCCGAGCGGCCGAAGGAGCACGCCTCGAAAGCGTGTGATGGTGCAAGCTATCCGTGGGTTCAAATCCCACCGCTACCGCTCTGACCGAGAGCCCCGCCCCGCAAGGGTCGGGGCTCTCGGCGTTGGTGGCGCTCCCGTCCGGCGGACAGCCGCGTGACCGCCCGCCCCTTCGGCCGTTGTCACGGCATGACCAAGACCCAGCGCATGCTCGCCGCCATCGCCCTCGCGGGGGCCGCCGCGGGCCTCGCCGCACCCGCCGCCTCGGCCGCCCCGATCGCCCCCCTCGCCCTCCCGGACCTGCCGGCGGCCGCCCCCGGGATGCCGGCGGGGGCCCAGCCCGCTTCCGTCCAGGAGATCGGGTCGAAGCTCAGCGAGGGCGCCAACCAGCTCAACGCCCTCACGGAGCTGCCGAACCATCTGTCCCCGCTGATCGCCCCCGTGGAGCCCGTGCTGGGCCTCGCAGGCGGCCTCGAATAGCGGCGTACGGCCCCCGGACGCCCCCGTACGCACCGGAACGGCGCGGGACCACGTGAAGAAGGCCCCGACCGGGGTCGGGGCCTTCGACGTGTGGCACGGGGGAAGTGGCACCGGGGAAGTGGCACCGGGGCGACGAAGCCACTTCCCCCGACGAGGACGGACCTGCCAGCCCGGGCCGCAGTCAGGGGGAAGCTTGCGGCTCGGACCCCGCGGTGAGGTCCTGTCCCTCGCCCACCGATTTCCTGCCAGAACCGGTGGGCTCACCTCAATCCTGCGTGCGCCGCCACCCCGGACGCAGCGGCAAAGGACCCGGAGTACCGGGTCATTGGTCCTTAAAGGACACGTCGGTGTCCAATCTTGACCGGTTAGACTCACCCGACTTGCAAGGACCGGTTGGGGAGGCCGCCCGCTCGTGGACACCAGGAAACTCATCACGGGTGCCCTCACCGTGTTTGTCCTCTTCGTGATCATCACCCAGCCGAAGAGGGCGGCCGAGATGGTGGAAATAGGCTTCCAGGGGATATCGGATGCCGCATCCGGCATCGGCGAGTTCATGACCGAACTGGTGCGCTGACCCCGTACGCTGAAGCGGTTCCCGGAATTCCGGCCCCCCACTCCGACGGGTGGGGGGCTTTTTGCATACCCATCGCTGGGCGTATTGCCCTGATATGCCCAACTTGCCCTCAACACGGCGTTATACGGTGCTTGCACACAGTGCACATCTCTTGTGATGCTATGACCGCTTTTAACGGATGAGTTGACTGAAGGGGTGGCGTGACCGTGCCGGCCAGTACTGCGCCTCAGGTGCCACCCCGACAGGACCCCCAGGTGCCGACCCAGCAAGAGCCCCGCCAGGAGTCCCGCCAGGACCCGCACCAGGAGCCGCACCAGGAGCCCCCTCCCGAAGCCCGCCCGGAAGCCCGTCCGGAAGCCTGCCCGGAAGCCCGTCCGGAACCGCACCCGGAGCCCCTTCAGGAGCCCCGCCCGGAGCCGCCCGAGGGGCCTCCGGCCGCGCCGAGACCCCCGAGCCGGGGCGCCGACACCCGGGCCCTCACCCAGGTCCTCTTCGGCCAGCTGAAGGGCCTGGAGCCGGGCACCGCCGAACACACCCGGGTGCGCGGCGCCCTCATCGAGGCCAACCTCCCGCTCGTCCGGTACGCGGCCGCCCGCTTCCGCAGCCGCAACGAGCCGATGGAGGACGTGGTCCAGGTCGGCACCATCGGGCTGATCAACGCCATCGACCGGTTCGACCCGGACCGCGGCGTGCAGTTCCCGACCTTCGCGATGCCAACCGTCGTGGGCGAGATCAAACGGTACTTCCGCGACAACGTCCGCACCGTCCACGTACCGCGCCGTCTCCACGAGCTGTGGGTCCAGGTCAACGCCGCCACCGAGGACCTCACCACGCTCCACGGACGCACCCCGACCACCCCGGAGATCGCCGAACGGCTGCGGATCACCGAGGACGAGGTGCTCTCCTGCATCGAGGCCGGGCGCAGCTACCACGCGACCTCGCTGGAAGCCGCCCAGGAGGGCGACGGCATGCCCGGGCTGCTGGACCGCCTCGGCTACGAGGACCCGGAGCTGGCCGGGGTCGAGCACCGCGACCTTGTCCGCCACCTCCTCGTACAACTGCCCGAGCGCGAACAGCGGATCCTGCTCCTGCGGTACTACAACAACCTGACGCAGTCACAGATCAGCGCCGAGCTCGGGGTCTCCCAGATGCACGTCTCGCGGCTGCTCGCCCGGAGCTTCGCCCGACTGAGATCCGCAAACAGGATCGAGGCGTAACCGTAACGAGTGGAGATCATCCGCACGTTTCCCGACAGATCGGGCTGATCGCCCTCCGGTCGCTCCTGTCGCTGGAGATATATGTCGACTTGGCGCTACAGCGTGTTGCCGACATGTGACATTCTGCTTGAACCGCGTTTGCCGCAGCCCCGCCTCCGGTATTCAGGTGGAGGCTGCGTTCCTCCGACGGGCGCGCCGTACGCGACCGTCCGCGACCTCAAGGGGGTGGCATGTCCGTAGACCAGGGCAGCTCCAAGGTGCTCACGCTCGTCAAGAGCGTCACGCCGCCGGCAGTGTCCGACCGCTCGGAAGCCATCGACACCCGCACCCTCTCCCGCTCCCTCTTCCAGCGACTTGCCGCCCTGGACGCGGACAGCCCCGAACGGGCGTACGTACGCGACACCCTGATCGAGCTGAACCTGCCCCTCGTGCGGTACGCGGCGGCCCGGTTCCGCAGCCGCAACGAGCCGATGGAGGACATCGTCCAGGTCGGCACCATCGGCCTGATCAAGGCGATCGACCGCTTCGACTGCGAACGCGGCGTGGAGTTCCCGACGTTCGCGATGCCGACCGTCGTGGGCGAGATCAAACGATTCTTTAGGGACACCTCCTGGTCCGTCCGCGTCCCGCGCCGGCTCCAGGAGCTGCGCCTGGCGCTGACCAAGGCCAGCGACGAGCTCGCCCAGAAACTGGACCGCTCGCCGACCGTGCCGGAGCTCGCCGCGGTGCTCGGGGTCTCGGAGGAGGACGTGGTCGACGGCCTCGCCGTCGGCAACGCCTACACCGCCTCCTCGCTCGACTCGCCCTCCCCGGAGGACGAGGGCGGCGAGGGCTCGCTCGCGGACCGCCTCGGCTACGAGGACACCGCGCTCGAAGGCGTCGAGTACCGCGAGTCCCTGAAGCCGCTGCTCGCCAAACTCCCGCCCAGGGAACGGCAGATCATCATGCTGCGCTTCTTCGCGAACATGACGCAGTCGCAGATCGGCGAGGAGGTCGGCATCTCCCAGATGCACGTCTCCCGGCTGCTGACCCGCACCCTCGCGCAGCTGCGCGCGGGCCTCATCGGAGAGTGACCGGGCACCGCCCGCTTCCCAATTGACGATCCGTCAGGAAAACTGGCGCGATGCGAAAGGGATCGCGGGCGGCCACCACCCTCCTCGCCCTGTGCTGCACGGCGGCCGCCGGCCTCACCGGCTGCGGCGGCCCGGCACGGGACGCCTACGTCGCCGTGGGCGCTGCGGCCCCGGGCCCCGAACGGGGCGCGGGGGAGAACGTGGCGCCCCGGGGCCAGGTGGAGTTCCAGCAGCTCGGCGGCCCGTCCGCGGCGGGCGGCTCCTCCGCGTCGTCCAGTACGCCGCCCGGCGCTCCGGGATCCCGGCCACCGGGCGGCTCCGCTCCGGGCGGGGCCACGGCCACCGTCCCCGGCGGCTCCGCGGGCACCCCCGGCGCCCAGGCCGGCCCCGGGCGGACCACACCGGCGGCGGGCACGCCGAACGCGCCGAACGCCCCCGGCACGCCGTCGGGCTCGCCCACGAGCCCGGGCGCCCCGCCCACCAAGCCCGGCAC
>NZ_JARAYQ010000405.1:0-5143 GCF_033794505.1 Streptomyces sp. MB09-01
GGGGTGGAGAGGGGTGGCGCTCCGGATGGATTCCCCGGCGGGATCAGGACTGCGCGGCTGCCCGGCGGTCGGTGATCAGGTCCATGGTGTGGTGCGCGGGGCGGACGCGCCCGCCGGGCGCGTCCGTCAGCCGGGCGAGCACCGCCGCCTTGCGCGGGCCGAAGACGCCGAAGGTGATGTCGGGCTGGGCGTCCAGCGGGCCGCGCACGTCGATGAGGCGGACGACGATGTCGTCACGCTGGAAGATGCTGCTGCTCCGTACGGGGCTCTTCGGGCGGTGCGCGGCCGCCTCGTCCTGCCGGGCGAGGAACTTGGCGAGCGCCACGCCGCAGCCGGGCTTGGCCGCGTAGAACAGCGCGTGCCGCTGCACGTCGGCGGAGTCGGACTCCGGTGCGGTGATGTGGTGGACCGCCGGGAGCGCGGCACGCATGAAGAACATGCGCGCGGATTCCGGGTCGTTCAGGTTCCGGTCCTGTTCGAGGTAGGGGTTGATCGCCTCCTCCACGGCGCGCACCTCGGGCTGCTCGGAGACGTGTCGCAGGGCCGTCACCAGGTCGCCCTGGACCTCCACCGTCCGGACGACCCGGTTGCCGTGCATGAAGAGCGAGGTGCGGCACAGGCG
The DNA here is from genome assembly GCF_033794505.1 of Streptomyces sp. MB09-01. Classification (NCBI taxonomy): domain Bacteria; kingdom Bacillati; phylum Actinomycetota; class Actinomycetes; order Kitasatosporales; family Streptomycetaceae; genus Streptomyces; species Streptomyces sp. MB09-01. The sequence goes on from NZ_JARAYQ010000405.1 coordinate 623, forward strand.
GGTGTGGGCGTCGACGCGGGCGGCCGGGGAGGCGTAGCTCGAGAGGATGCCCGCGACCTCCTTCTCGCTGCCCGGCTTGACGGTGAAGGTGAGGGCGTGGCGCACGATTCCGGCGCCCAGCCGGGGTGTGGCCTGCAGGCGCGCCGTGATCGGGCGGGCCGCCTGGTCGTAGCCGCGGCCGGTCTCCCGCAGGACGGTGAACTTGAGCGGGCGCATGTTGCGCGCGCACGCGCCGAGCGGCTTCACCTGTTCGGCGTGGTGCTCGCTGTTGACCCATGCGAGGTACTGCGGGGCGCTCTCCCACTCGCTGGTGATGAGCCACTGCGACGGGTCCTCGAAGGATTGGCACAGCTGATCGCTGATGTGGCCCGGAACCGACGCGATGTCGTGGCGGAGCTGTTCGTACGCCTCGAAGAACTGCTGCTGGGCCCCCTCGTGGAGATCCATCAGCAGGACGACCCGGAGCATGGAGCCGTCGAAGGCTGACTGCGACACCCGTTCGGACAGGGTGGTTGTCATCTACTCACTCCTTCATGAGGGGGTGGAGACCCATCGCGTACGGACCCCTCGTCCGTCACCGGTGGCGTCCGCCCGGGCCGGCGGCCGCCTCCATGGGGAGCGGCAGGCCGGCGCGTCTCAGGGGGAGCCGCTGTCGCTCATCGTCATCCGGGTGGCGACGTACCGCTACATGTCCGGATCAAGCGGGTGACAACCGGCGAATCAACTGGGCCTGATCCCGGATCGGGGGCATAAAGACTCCACTCCCCCACACAGAAAACAGGAGCCCGCAGCTGATGGAAGACAACGCCGATGTTCGCGTACCGGTTCTCGTCGTGGGCGGCTCCCTCGTGGGCCTGTCCACCTCGCTTTTCCTGAGCCGCCACGGAGTGAGGCACCTGCTCGTCGAGAAGCACTCCGGTACGTCCCCGCACCCGCGAGGCCGCGGCATCAACGCCCGGACGATGGAGCTGTTCCGCACGGCAGGGGCGGAGCGCGCGATCCGCCAGGCGGCGTCCGTACTGGAGGGTATTCAGGGCATTCTGCAGGCCGGTTCACTGACCGACCGCAGCGACCACAACTGGCTGATCAAGTCGATCGATCCGTCGGGGGCGATCGCCCGTTTCAGCCCGACCGGATGGTGCCTGTGCAGCCAGAACAACATCGAGCCGGTGCTGGCCGAGCAGAGCCGCGCGCAGGGCGCGGACGTGCGGTTCTCCACCGAACTGATGAGCTTCGACCAGGACGCCACCGGAGTGAACGCGGTGGTGAAGGACCGGTTGACGGGCGAGCACAGCACAGTGCGCGCGGACTTCCTGATCGCCGCGGACGGGCCGCGCAGCCCCGTCAGGGAACAGCTCCGGATCCCCCAGACGGGTAACGGCGAGCTGTTCCACAACGTCAGCGTCACCTTCCGCTCGGAGCGGCTCGTCGAAGTGCTGGGCGACCTGCGGTTCATCGTCTGCTACCTGATGCGCCCGGGGGCGGACGGGGCCCTGCTGCCGGTGGACAACAAGACCCAGTGGGTCTTCCACGCCCCGTGGCACCCGGAGCAGGGCGAGACCCTGGAGGACTTCACCGACGAGCGGTGCGTGGACCAGATCCGCGACGCGATCGGCGTACCCGACCTGGACGTGGAGATCGGCGGCAAGGCGCCGTGGCATGCCGCCGAACGGGTGGCCGAGCGGTACTCGTCCGGTCGGGTGTTCCTCGCCGGGGACGCGGCCCACGAGATGTCCCCCACCGGGGCCTTCGGCTCCAACACGGGCATCCAGGATGCGCACAACCTGGCGTGGAAGATCGCCGCGGTGCTGGACGGATCGGCCGGCATCGAGCTGCTCGAGACCTACGAGGCCGAGCGGCTGCCGGTCGCCAGGGCCACCAGCGAGCGGGCTTCGGCCCGTTCGGCTGAGCACAGCCACCCGGGGTACGCGCCCCCGCCCACCATGGGCGGCGGGCCGGGCAGCGGGGTGCTCACCACGGCCATGGGCTACGCCTACGCGCAGGGCGCCCTCGTCGGCGCCGAGCCGGGCCGGCCCGTCATCCCCGAGACGATGCGCATGGTCGGCGACACCGGGACCCGGGCCCCGCACATGTGGCTGACCCGGGCGGGTGAGCGGATCTCCACGCTGGACCTGTACGAGCGCTCCTTCGTGCTGCTCAGCGGCACGGGGTCACCGTGGCAGGCGGCCGCGCAACAGGTGGCGGAGCAGATGCCGGTGCGGCTGGACGCCTACACCATCGGCTCCGGCCCGGTTGCCGACCTGGTCCAGGACGGCAGCGGCTCCGACTGGAGCGAGGTCCACGCGATGAGCACCGAGGGCGCCGTGCTCGTACGGCCGGACGGCTTCGTGGCCTGGCGCTCGGAGGGCGCGGTCGCCGATCCCCGGGCGACTCTGCACGAGGTCCTCTCGACGGTGCTGCGTCGGGCGTGACCACTTCGTCCCCCCTACCGCCGGCCGTGCACGCGGCCGGCGGAAGGGGTTCAGCGACAGGCCCAGCAGTTCGCCCAGCAGCCGGCGTCGGGCCGGAAGGTACGGCGGCGGCCGGCTACGGAGGCGATGCCACCGCCCGCCGCACCGCGCGCCCGGTCTCCGCCCCGGCCACGGTCGCGGTCAAGGGAGTTCCGGTGGGCGTAACACGCGACGACGACCGCGAGCGCGGCCAGTTCCTCCGGGGCGGCAACGCCCCTCTCCACACGCAGCAGGCTCGCTATCGGGACATCGTTCGACATCGGCACGGCCTCTCTCACGGGGGCTGCGCGTGCGCCCGGCCGCGGCACGAGGGGCGGACCGGCTCTGCGCCGACACGGGCGGCACACGGGTGGCTCGGCGCGCTGACGGGACGTGTTCCGCGTGTGCGAACCGGCCGGTGGACTCCTGTCGGATCACCAGGACTCCTGTCCCGACCGACGCTACAAGCGCACGGCGGACCCGGCACTCCGGGGACGTGCCGCCCGCAGCGCGGCGCCCGCCCGGCCGGGGCCACCCGACGGGGCCGCCCGTGACCGCCCAGGGGCCCCTGTTGTGCCGGGGCTGCGCCGGCCGGCTGTACGCCGTCTGCATCACGGACCATTCCGGCGGGAACACGGCCGGCCAGTGGGAGGTGGACCACGAGATGCCCGTGGAGTGCCCGCTGTCCGGGCTGTTGCCCTTGACCGGGACGGCGGCCGACGTCCACGACCTGCCGGGAGCCGAGGAGGTGCTCGGTCCGCCCTTCTGAGCGCGACGGGTTGGACCGCACGGGTGATCTCCGTCCGTCGCCGGCACCGTCCTGTGCCCTGGCCCCGGCCCGGCCGGCGACCCCCGCGGCGGAGATCGGCGCCCGCAGTGTGTTCACTCTTTGAACTCCCCCTGCCCTTGGGGGCTTTGCCGGTTCTACCTCTTGACGACCGCGAAGGCGGGGAGCACAGTGTCCAGCGGCGTCGTCCTGAGAGCGCTCTCAAGGCGGCGGACCTCCGGCTCTTCCCCCGCACCGCGCCTCACGGCGCTTCAGAGAGGGCACCCATGCGTGAGATATCCGGCAGGAGACGACCGACGGTCCGGCGGGCCGTCCTGGCCGCGCTCGGCACGATCACCGTGGTCGCGGCGGCCGCCGCGGGCATCGCGCTGCCCGCGAGCGCCGCGGCTCCCCCCACCCCGGCCGGCTGGTCCCGCGTGTTCCTGGACGACTTCGACGGAGCCGCGGGATCCGGGGTGAACACCACCGACTGGCAGTACACCACGGGCACCAGCTACCCCGGCGGACCCGCCAACTTCGGTACCGGCGAGATCGAGACGATGACCGCCGACCCCTCCAACGTCTCCCTCGACGGCGCGGGCAACCTGCGCATCACGCCGCGGCGGGACGCCGCCGGCAACTGGACGTCCGGCCGGATCGAGACCAGGCGGTCCGACTTCGAGCCCCCGGCCGGCGGCACGCTCCGCACCGAGGCGCGCATCCAGATGCCGAACGTCACGGGCCCTGCGGCCAAGGGCTACTGGCCGGCGTTCTGGATGCTCGGAGCCCCGTACCGCGGCAACTGGTGGAACTGGCCCGGCATCGGTGAGATCGACATCATGGAGAACGTCCAGGGCATCAACAACGTCTGGGCCACCGTGCACTGCGGAACGACCCCCGGCGGACCCTGCAACGAGACGTCCGGCATCGGCGGCCAGCACGTCTGCCCGGGCACGAGCTGCCAGGGCGGCTTCCACACCTACGCCGTGGAGTGGGACCGCTCGACCGCGGTCGAGGAGATGCGCTTCTACGTCGACGGCCTCAACTTCCACACCGTACGGGCGAACCAGGTGGACGCGACCACCTGGACCAACGCCACGAACCACGGCTACTTCATCATCCTGAACGTCGCCATGGGCGGCGGTTTCCCCGACGCCTTCGGCGGCGGGCCCGACGCGGGCACCCAGCCCGGCCACGCCATGGTCTGTCTCTTATACACATCCCCGGCCCAAGGGGCAAGGAAGAAATCTGGTATGCGGTCTTTTGCTTAAAAAAAAAAAGAAAGCAAAAGAGAAAAGAACACGA
>NZ_JARAYQ010000406.1:0-5123 GCF_033794505.1 Streptomyces sp. MB09-01
GGCCGGGTGGGGCTTCGGGGCCGGGTTGGGCTCCGGCTTGTGCTCGCAGTACACCTTGTTCTTGAAGAACTTGCAGCCCGGCATGTTCTTCACGTCCCGGGGCCCGTTGCCCTTCTTCTTCTTTTTCCCGCTCTTGTTGTTCTTCTTGCCCTTGCCGTCGTGATCGCTCTTTCCGTGGTCGAAGTGACCGGCCGCGACCGGGGTCACCTCGTTGGCGTGCGATGCCGTGGCGGCGAATGCGCTGGAGGGCAGCAGCGCGCCTCCTCCGACGAGCGCGGCCGAAACGGCCAGCATGGTGAGACGCTGCTTCCGAGAAGTGCGGATCATAAGAGTTCCCCTTCTGTGGGAAAAGTCGAGCAGGGAGATTCCAGTAAGCCCGCTGTACGCCTCCCCCGTCAGGTCACCCGATTTCGGGACTTGACAGGACCGCCGTGCGCACGTTCCCGTACGGCGAGGCGCGGCGAGGCGCGGCGCGCAGGGTCGGCAGGACCGGGAGCCGGCGGGGGAGAGGCGCGGGGCCGGTGCGCGCGAAGACCCCCGGCCAGTGGCGGTCGGGGGTCTTTCGGTGGGGCGGTTCAGGCGTTGGGGCGCTTGCCGTGATTGGCCTTCTTCTTCTTGCGGGCCCGACGCTTGTTGCCTCGTTTGGCCATGGTGCGAGTCTCCCTCATGTGGTGACTTTTCAGGACGTCGTCAGTCTAGGTTCGGCCCGAGCCCTCCGCATCAGCTCCGCCCCGACGGCGACTCGAATCATGGAATCGGGCGGGGTCGAGCTGCGCCGGCAGCGGGATAGTAGGGGTATGTGCCGTTCCATTAAGACCCTGCGCCCGCCCGCCATCCCCGAGAAGGCCACGGAGGAGGAGATCCGCGCCGCCGCCCTCCAGTACGTACGGAAGGTGTCCGGGTTCCGGGTGCCGGCCGCGCACAACCGCGAGGTGTTCGAGGCCGCCGTGGACGCCGTCGCCGAGGCCACCGCGGCGCTGCTCGACGGGGTGCACGTACGGGCCGCCCCGGCGTAACCAGGAGCCGGCCTACGCCCCCTACGCGGCCCCGGTCCCCGCCGCGCGGCGGCGCAGCACCCAGACCCCGGCGCCGAACGCGCCCGCGGCGAGGGTGCCGCCGGCGACGATCTGCCCCGGGCTCATCGAGCCGATGCTGCCGCCCGTACCGCCACGTGCCGCGCCAGGGGTGACCTGCAGCGATACGGTGACGCGCGCCCCGCCCGGGCCGCCGCACTCGAAGGTGACGCGGTGCGTGCCCGGGTTGGCGTCGCGGAAGACGGTGGCGCTGCCGAAAAGATTGGTGGCCTCCGGATTGCCGGGGGCCAGCCGCACCTCTCCGAAGGCCGTCGACGTGGCCCGGCCGGCCCTGGTCCCGCAGCCTTCGACGCTGAGGGCGACGCGGCCACCCGGGGCGACGTTGGTGGGGGAGACGCTGGCGGAGGGGGCGGCGTACGCGAACGTGGCGGGCGCGGCGGCGGCGATGAGGGTCGCGGCTGCGACGGTCATCAGACGTCGGGCTGTGACGGGTGTCGTGGCAGGCGGCTTGGCGGGCATGGAGAGAACTCCTCGGCTCCTCGAAACGGCGCGGCCAGGGCACGGATGTGACGCGGATTCGGTTGCGCACCGTGCTCTGGACGCTAGGAGCCCGGGCCGGGGGCGGCGATCGGGGCCGGGTGAACGGGTGAGCCACTGCTCCGCCCGGGGGAGGAGGCCGGGGATTTCCCGCCCACGGGCGTCCCACGGGCGTCGCGTCCCACGGGCGTCCCGCCCACGGAGCCTGCAGGGCTGTGGACGTTCTGCTCGCGGATGTCTCGCCCGCGGAAGTCGTACCCCTGGATGTCCGCCCGTCGACGTCTCAGGCCGAGAAGCGCGCCTACGCCGCGGGAGCCGTCGTCGCGGTCGGGCGGCGCACGAGGAAGGCCGCCAGGGCGCCCGCCGCGAAGAGGGCGACGAGCGAGAGCGCGGTGCCGAGCCACTGGGTGCCCAGCCACTGGGTGCCGAAGTAGCCGAGGGCGACGCTGTAGCCGGCCCAGGCCATGCCCGCCAGGACCGACCAGGGCAGGAACTCCGCGACCTTGCGCTGCGTCTTGCCCGCGCCCAGGGACACCACCGATCGCCCGGCCGGGGCGAACCGGGCGATCACCACGAGGGCGCCGCCGCCGCGTGCCAGGGCCGTGCCGAGGCGCTCATGGGCCCGGGTCAGCCGGCGGGAGCGGGCGATGGCCCGGTCCAGTCGGGCGCCGCCGCGCCGGCCCAGCCGGTACGCGGCCATGTCACCCAGCACCGAGGCCGTCGTGGCGATGACGAGCAGGAGCAGGATGTCCGGCACCTGCGCGGGCACCGGCACCGGTCCCGCCGCGCCGGCGGCCGCGGCGGCCGCGGCAGCGGTGATCACCAGGACCCCGCTCGGCAGTACCGGAAGGAAGACGTCGAGCACGACGGACACCGCCACCAGGGCGTAGATCCATGGGCTCGCGGTCAGCGACCCCAGCGTCTCAAACAAAGCGGGACTCCCCAGTCCGATTGACGTGCTGCGGCATGAAGCGCCGCGACGTCGCGGGGGAGCGGCAGGAGCGGCTGACAGCCATACAGCGTACGCCCGGCCCCCGTACCGCGGGTGCTCGGGGCGGTTGCCACACCGTCGACGCGTCAACTCCACCGCCATCGCAGTCCGCTGCCCGAGCCGCTTCCGCCGACCCGAACCCGACCGAACCCCACCGAACGTGCCGGATTCCCTGCTTCCTCCGACTCTGCCGCCCCGGCCTGCCGAGCCTCTTGCTCCGCCGGTCCCTTACTCCGTCGCGGTGAGCTCCCGGTCCAGCACCGTCACCAGCCGGGCCCCCTCGCGCTTCTTCAGCGCCTGGTCCAGCCGCAGCCGCGCCGACCGCCCCGACAGTGCCAGCGTCATCAGCTGGTTCCCGAACCACGGTCCACCCGTACGCCGCCAGTTCAGCGGCGGCCGTCCCGTCCGCCCGTGCAGCGAGAAGCCGCGCCCCAGCCACCGGCCCGTCCGCGACCAGCCCAGCCGGAATCCCCACTTCACCGCGGTGTGGATGGAATTATGAACCGGCGAGCACGTCAGCTGGAACACCCGCGCCGTACTCGGTATTCGAGGCTCGGCCACATATGCGTGATGCACGTCCCCCGACAGCACGCACACCGTCGCCGGTGCCCGCGGCCCCGTGCCCACCTCCTCGATCAGATCGGTCAGCGCCGCGAACGAGGCCGGGAACGCCGCCCAGTGCTCCAGATCGCTGCGCCGGCGCAGATTCTCCCCGATCCGCGCCCACCGCGGCCCCCGGTCCCCCCGGCACAGCGCGGCATTCCACGTCTCGGCATCGTGGATCAGCGGCGGCATGAGCCAGGGCAGCGAGGACCCGATCAGCAGGTGGTCATAAGCCCCGTGCCCGGCGAGGGCGTTCTCCCGGAGCCACTGCTGCTCCGCCGGGTCGTGCATCGCCCGCCCGTCCTCGGCCAGCACCCGCGCGGCCCGCGTGTCCACCATCAGCAGTCGGGTCCGGCCGAAGTCGCGACGGTAGCTCCAGCGCACCGTGCTCGGATCGGCATCCGCCGCGGACGCGAAGGCCCGCAGCGCGTCCGTACCGTCGGGGGTGCCCCGGACGGCTCCGTACAGCTCGTCGGCGGCCAGCTCGGACGGCGAGAGATTGCCCAGGTGCTGGTACACCCAGTACGACATCAGCCCGCTGAGCACCCGCTCGCGCCACCACGGCGTCGCCCGCATCTCCGCCAGCCACGCCGCGCTCGTGTTCCAGTCATCGATCACGTCGTGGTCGTCGAATATCTGCAGGCTCGGCACGGTCGACAGGAGCCAGCGGATCTCGGGATCGAGCCACGACTCGTAGTAGAGCCGCGTGTACTCCTCGTAGTCCGCGACCTGGGCGCCGGGCGCCTCCCGCAGGTCCCGCCGCGCAGCGAGCCACTGCCGTGTCTCCTTGGACAGTGCGTCGGCATACACCTGGTCGCCGAGCAGCAGCAGGACGTCCGGGCGGACCGCCTCCGGATCGGCCGCCAGTCGCGCCGAGAGGGTGTCGAGCGCGTCGGCGCCGTGCGGGCCGTGCCGGCCGGCGGGCGGCGCGGCCTGCCGGCAGGAGCCGAAGGTGACGCGCAGCCCGGGCGCGGGTCGGCCGGGCGCCGCCACTGCCGGAGTGGTGATCGTGCTCGGCGGGAAGCCGCTGTCGGGCAGCGGCCACACGCGCCGGCCGTCGAGCAGCACCTCGTACGCCGTCGTCGCGCCCGGGGTCAGGCCGGTGACCGGCACCAGCGCGTAGTGGTGACCGGCTATCTGGAAGGTGCGCACACTGCCGCCCGCCCCGTCGGCGCACCGCACCTCGGCCGTGCACGGGCGGTCCGCCTCGACCCATATCGTGGCCGATCCGCCCGTGTCCCAGTCGACGTGGCGCAGCAGTGGCCCCAGACGCAGTCCGGCCATGGAACTCCCCCTCCTCCGTAGCCCCTTCGATCACGGTACGACGGGAGGGGGGAGCGACGCCTCCCCCTGGCGGGGGAAAGATCGGCCGGCCGGGTCAGCAGCCGTTGAGGATGTTGACCAGGGCCGTCTTCTCACCCGAGTCCATGCTCAGGCCCCAGTACTGCTTCACGTCGACCCACATCCGTGCGTACGTACAACGGTAGGCCGTCCGCGGGGGCAGCCACTTGCCGGGGTCGAGGTCGCCCTTGGCCTGGTTGACGTTGTCGGTGACCGCGATGAGCTGCGGGCGGGTGCGGTCGTTGGCGAACTGCTGGCGCTTGCTGGTGGTCCAGGAGTTGGCGCCGGAACGCCAGGCCTCGGCGAGCGGGACGACGTGGTCGATGTCGAGGTCGGAGGCGGCGGTCCAGGTGGCTCCGTCGTACTCGGAGTACCAGCTTCCGCTCACCGCGGCGCAGGACGAGTCCTGGACGACGTTCACTCCGTCCCGCTTGAGGACGGTCTCGCGGGTGTTGCAGGTGCCCGAGACGGTGCTCCAGTGCGGGAAGAGGTCGCGGCTGTAGCCGCTGGTGGACCCTTCGGTCTTCGGCGCGACCGTGGCCAGGTACGCGCGGGCGGCCGAGGCGCTGATGGGGGCGGGCGGGGCGGCCTGCCGGCAGGAGCCGAAGGTGACGCGC
>NZ_JARAYQ010000407.1:0-5073 GCF_033794505.1 Streptomyces sp. MB09-01
GTCGGGGGTTGCGGGCGGGCAGGGTTCCGGCGAGGTGGTGTCTGATGCGGCCGGGCCACAGCAGGGCCACGGCCGCCACGGCGAGGGCGGGGCCGAACTGGGTCAGTTGCAGTACCTCGGGCGGTATGCCGGTCGCGGGCTGGAGGGCCCCGCACACTCCTGCCGCGAGGAAGGCGACGGCGAGGAACACCCCTGTCCGTGCCGCCCATCCGCTGCGCGGCGCCCGCCGCCACCCCTGGTCCTGTGCCTGCCCCTGGTCCTGTCCCTGGTGCTGTGTGTGGTTCTGCTCGCGGTGCGGCATGTGGCCCGGCCTCCCCGTGGATCGTGGGGGCGCGGCTGTCACGCCCCGCGCTCGACTCTGCCGGTCGGGGTCGGGGACGTCCTTGCACGTGGGTGCCGGAAGGGGTGTATCCAGGTACACCCTCGCCGGGCGCGGGTCAGGCTGTGGTGGTGGGGTGGTCGGTGAGTTCTTCGGCGAAGGCGCGGGCGGCGCTCAGGTCGTCCCCGTTCGGACGGTGCTTGTTGATGCCGCCGATCGGCTTGAACGGCGCCCACGTGTCGAACGCGCGGCAGGTGAAGGTGACTTCGACCGCGAAGCCCTTGGCCTGGAGGAGCCGTACCAGGGGGCGGGTGTACGGCGCGAACGGCAGCTCGGGCAGGCCGCTCGTGGCGAAGACGAAGGCCCGCCCCGACGATGTGGGCAGGGCGCGGACGAACCCGAGCAGGTCGGGGTGCATCCGCTGGGAGAAGACACCGGAGCCGAAGCCCACCAGGTCGTAGCCTGCCGGGTCCGCGGCCGCTGCTTCCTGCGGCGCGACCACGCGGGCGTCGAGTACGTCGGCCATCGCTTCCGCCACGCGGCGGGTGTTGCCGTGGGATACGGACGTGCAGACGAGCAGGGTCTTCATCGGTGTCCCTTTCGTTTGTCGCCTTCGTTGTCGCCTTCGTTCGGCGCCTTCCGCAGGAGGGACCGAGCAGACCCTGCGGATGTGACAGCCCCGCGCTGCGACGGGATCCGTGCGACGGGCGGGGCTGGTTGCGGAGGGACTGCGGCTACCGGGCCCGGAGCGCGGCCAGCCGCTGTTCGAAGGGCACCATCTCGAAACCGCCGGCCGGATGCGCCGATGTGATCGCCCCGGTCAGTGAACGGGGTGCGACGGCGTGGGCGCTGTCGAGGTCCGGGGCGGCGTTCCGGGCGGCGGGGGCCATGAGGCGCGCCAGTTCCGCGCCCGCGCGGGCGATCCGCTGCGCCAGTCCCTCTTCGCCCCAGTCTTCCGAGGCGGCGTACACGGCGGTCGGGGGGACGAGTGCGCGCAGGTGGGTGAAGAGCGGGCGCAGCGCGTGTTCGGTGACCAGGGAGTGGCGGGCGGTGCCTCCGGTCGCGCCGATGAGTACCGGCTTCCCGGTGAGGGCGTCCTTGTCGATGAGGTCGAAGAACGACTTGAACAGGCCGCTGTAGGACGCCGCGAAGACGGGTGTCACGGTGATCAGGCCGTCTGCGGCCGCCACCGTGTCGAGTGCGGTGGCCAGTCGGGCGGGCGGGAAGCCGGTGACGAAGTGCTGGGCGATCTCGGTTGCCAGGTCTCGCAGTTCGATCACTTCGGGGTGGGCGTCGACGTGGCCGAGTGTCGCGGCGGTGAGGCGGTCGGCGAGCAGGCGGGTGGAGGAGGGCGAGCTCAGGCCGGCCGATACGACGACGAGCTTCATGCCTGCCCCTCCTCCTTCGGGCTCTGCTGGGCCGCTGCCACGCGGGCGGAGTGTGTCGGCGCGTCCGGTACGCCGGCCGGGCGCAGGTTCGCGAACTCCTTGCGCAGTACCGGGACGACCTCTTCGCCGAGCAGGTCGAGCTGTTCCAGGACGGTTTTGAGGGGCAGGCCCGCGTGGTCCATGAGGAAGAGCTGGCGCTGGTAGTCGCCGGCGTAGTCCCGGAAGGACAGGGTCCGCTCGATGACCTGTTGGGGCGAGCCGACGGTCAGTGGTGTCTGGGAGGTGAACTCCTCCAGGGACGGGCCGTGGCCGTACACCGGTGCGTTGTCGAAGTACGGGCGGAATTCGCGGACCGCGTCCTGCGAGTTCTTGCGCATGAACACCTGGCCGCCGAGTCCGACGATGGCCTGTTCGGGGGTGCCGTGCCCGTAGTGGGCGTAGCGCTGGCGGTAGAGGTTGACCATCTGCTCGGTGTGGGAGGCGGGCCAGAAGATGTTGTTGTGGAAGAAGCCGTCGCCGTAGTAGGCGGCCTGTTCGGCGATCTCGGGTGAGCGGATGGAGCCGTGCCAGACGAAGGGCGCGATGTTGTCGAGTGGGCGCGGGGTGGAGGTGAAGGACTGCAGCGGGGTGCGGAATTTGCCCGTCCAGGTGACGGTGTCCTCGTCCCACAGGCGGCGCAGCAGGGCGTAGTTCTCGATGGCGAGGTCGATGCCGTCGCGGATGTCCTTGCCGAACCAGGGGTAGACCGGTCCGGTGTTGCCGCGGCCCATCATCACGTCGACGCGGCCGTCCGCGACGTGCTGGAGCATCGCGAAGTCCTCGGCAATCTTCACGGGGTCGTTGGTGGTGACCAGTGTCGTCGAGGTGGACAGGATCAGGTTCTCGGTGCGTGCGGCGATGTAGCCGAGCATCGTCGTCGGTGAGGAGGGGACGAACGGCGGGTTGTGGTGCTCGCCGGTGGCGAAGACGTCGAGGCCGACTTCTTCGGCCTTCTGCGCGATGGCGAGCATCGCCTTGATGCGTTCGTGCTCGCTCGGCACGCGTCCGGTGGTCGGATCGGCTGTGACGTCACCGACGGTGAAGATTCCGAACTGCATGACTCCCCTTCCCAAGATTGTTTACAATTCAACTATACTGGGGAACGGGGGGCGCGCCCGGGGTATTCCCGACGGGGTGCGCGGCCCTCCGCGCCGGCCGGTGCCGCGTTTTCACCCGCCCGGCGCACATGCGCGGGCCGGGGCAGCACCGCGGCACCAGGCTGTGAGCGAGGACGTACCGCACCGAGGGGTGACAGCGGTGGGAGCAGCCAGGATGCGGGCGGTGGCCGCCGTCACGGTCGCGGCCGTGTCCGTGATCACCGCCGCCACGGGCTGCTCGTCCGCCGGCAACGGCTCCGCCGGCCCGAAGACGAAGGACGCGGCGCAGTCCCCGGCATCCGCGTCCGCCTCGCCGGGCCACGGCCGGCTGATCCCGCGGTACGACACCGGCAGGACGGCCCAGGACCGGCGGATCCAGAGGTTCCTGCAGGACAACGAGGTCCTCGAACGCGTCGCCGCCTTCGTCGACGACCGGATCGCACTGTCCTACGACGTGCCCGTCATCGCGAAGAGCTGCGGCAGGGCGAACGCCTCCTGGGACCCGCGGGCGAGGGACATCACGTACTGCTACGAGCTCGTCGAGGAGACCATGCCCATCTTCCAGGAGCAGGCCGCCCGGCAGGGCCCCGGCGGCGCGGCGGAGCGGGCCAGGGCCGTGGACGAGGACATCATCGGATTCTCCAACGGTGTGCTCCTGCACGAGCTCGGCCACGGCCTGGTCGACATGTACGACCTGCCGATCACCGGCAAGGAGGAGGACGCCGTCGACCAGCTCGCCACACTGCTGCTCGCCACCGGCGGCGAGCAGCACATCGACTACGCGGTGAGCACCCTCAACACCTGGGGGGCCCTGGCCGACGCGCAGGAGGCCGGCGACCTCTCCGGCCTCTTCTCCGACGAGCACTCGCTCAGCGCGCAGCGCTTCTACAACGAGATCTGCTGGCTGTACGGCTCGGACCCCGACGCCTTCGAGTCGGTCGTCATCGCCGTCGGCAACCCGGACGGTGTGCTGCCGGAACTGCGGGCCGAGGGCTGCCGGCACGAGTACGAACAGATCGAGAAATCGTGGGGCAGGCTCCTCGAGCCGTACCTCAAGTAGCGGCCCGCGGGCGGACGGCGGCCCGCCTCAGCAGTGCCCGGTGCGTGGCCCGGTGCGTGGTCCGGGTGGCGCGGGCGCAGCGGCTGGGCGGGGGATGCCGGTTTCGCTCGATCGGATGAGAGGCGGGGTGCGGCGTTGCCGATGGGGGCAATCCGCACGATCGCCCGCTACGAAGAGGAGGTGAGACCTGCGGAGCACCATGGCCGGCCCCGGGACGGGACCGGCCCTTCTTCTCGGCGAGAGAGCGGTTGATGGCATCGAGGCACAAGGGCGGGCGCGGCCGCCGCGGCGCCGGGCCGCGGTACGGCGCCCGGCGACGCGCGGCGGGGTGCCGGTGACACAGCCCCTGCGGTTTCACGGTGCGGACGCGGGCGGGCCGCGGCTGCAGGAGGTGATGGAGCGGGTGGGCCACGGCGACAAGGACGCCTTCACCGTCCTGTACGACGCGGTCGTCGCCACCGTGTTCGGGATCGTCGTCAAAGTCGTCCGGGACCGGGCCCAGTCGGAGGAGGTGGCGCAGGAGGTGATGATCGACCTGTGGCGTCAGGCCGCCCGCTACCGCCCGGAGCAGGGAACCGTCATGGCGTGGGTGGCGACGATCGCGCACCGCAGGGCGGTGGACCGCGTCCGCTCCGCCCAGGCCTCCTCCGACCGCGAGCACGCCACCGCCGTACGCGACCTGCACAGGCCCTTCGACGAGGTCGCCGAGGAGGTGGAGGGCCGGCTGGAGAGCGAGCAGGTGCGCCGCTGCCTGGAGAGCCTGACCGAACTCCAGCGCCAGGCCGTGACCCTCGCCTACTACCGGGGCCTGACCTACCGCGAGGTCGCAGACCGGCTGCGGTCCCCGCTCGCGACCGTCAAGACCCGGATGCGCGACGGACTGATCCGGCTGCGCGACTGCATGGGGGTGACCGCATGACGCACGACGAACACCTGCACACCCTCACCGGCGCCTACGCACTCGACGCACTCACCGGCAAGGAACTGCACGCCTTCACCGCACACCTCGGGCACTGCACGGCCTGCGCGCAGGAGGCCGGCGAGTTCGAGGCGACGGCGGCACGTCTGGCCGCGGCGGCCTGCCTGCCCGCACCCGCCCCGATGAGGCAGGCGGTCCTGCACCGCATCGAAACCGTCCCGCAGCTGCCCCCGCACGCCCTGCCCACCGCC
>NZ_JARAYQ010000408.1:0-5057 GCF_033794505.1 Streptomyces sp. MB09-01
GTTGGGCATCTGTTCGGCCCAGGTCATGGGGCTGGGGTTCCAGCGGTGGAGGCGCAGGGTCGTGATGGCGGCTTCGGCCTGGTCCTGGCTGGCCTGCCACCAGGCGCTGGTGTCGGTTCCGGCGGTGTCCGGGGTGCGGTAGGTGAACAGGTTCTCGTTGGAGGCGATCCAGTCGCTGTGGACGACGAGGCCGGCGAAGAGCACGGGGATGCAGGGGCGTTCGAGTCGGATCAGGCCGGGCAGGAGCTGGAGATCGACGTCCAGGAGACGGGCGAGTTCGTCGGCGAGTGCGCGGTGCATGGTGTGCCAGAGCGGATCGAGCCGGAGGCCGGCCGCGCGGATCGTCGAGCTGTTGGGGATATCGCCGTGGTGTCCGCCGAGTAGGGCTGCGATGTCGTGCAGGGGCAGTTCCTGCGGGATGCGGCCGTCGGCGCCTCGGCAGCGCGGGCAGAGGCAGCCGAGCAGGGCCGGCAGGTAGCGGGCGGTGACGTGGGCGTGCGGGCGCGCGTCGGGCCGTGGTCCGGTCAGGGGCAGGCCCGCGCGGGCTGCGGCCTGAACCCAGTGCTGTCCGGCTTCGGCGAGTTCGGTGTCTCGGGTTCGCAGGGCGGCGAAGAGCATCTGGAAGGAGGCAGTGGCCTTGCCGGGCATGTCGTGCAGGGCGGCCAGGAGCATCAGGACGCGGCGTGCCGTGGCCAGGTTGCCGGCGCCGAAGGCGTCGGCGAGGCGGGCCCGTGCGGGGGCGGACAGGTGGTGGTCGATGAGCGCGCCGCAGACAGCAGCGGTGTCGAGGCAGTGGGCGAGGAGGCTGTTCCAGGCGGGGCCGCCTCGTTTCCGGCTGAGGCCGTGGAGGTCGGTCTTGGCCCATAGCCACAGCCACATCGGGAGCAGCGGCTGAACGGGGGACTCCCGCGCGTCGCTCACCAGTTCTCCAGTTTGCGGCCCGCCAAGCTGTGCCCCATCTCCCAGAGAAGGGGCATAGCTCCTCATGACATCAGTTCTGACCACAAGAGTCCCGTCTGAGCGCATTACGTACGATGTGCGGGACAAAGTGTGTATCCCGGCACTGACAATCGGCTCTGACCAGGACAAACGCCTCCGACTGCTGACGTTGTTGGAAACCTTCGAGCAGTCCGAGGACATCGCGCTGGCGCACCGCAGTCCGGGAGCTCTGATCGCGTTCCACGACCTCCTGTTGGCTCTCATGTACGGGGTCGATGCCTTTCCCCGCACAGAGAGGGAGTGGCGGGAGTGGGTGGAGGACCGCCGTCCGCTGGACGAGGTCGCCAAGGCGCTGTCGGGAAGCGAGTTCGACGGCCGGCTCGACCTGTTCCATCCCGAGCGTCCGCTCGGGCAGAACGCTGACCTGCTGCCCTTCCTGCCACGGCACGGCTACGGGCCCGCGCAGCTCGACATCGAACGAGCCGGGCACAGCGCCCAGCTCGCCGAGCACGTCCACCTGCACCACGAGCGCCGGCCTCCGGTCCACGAAGCTTTCGCAGCGATGCTGGTCCTGCACGGGTACGACACCGGCGGCCGGATGATGGCGCAGAACGAATGGCTGGGGAGGGCGTTCACCTACGGGGCGGTGACCCGCAACGCGATGCGGGTGCGGAACCTGGCCATGGGAAGGAGCCTGGCCGACACCCTGCGGCTGAACATCACGCCGGTGGCCCGGTCGGCCGCTGGAAGGATCAACCTCTGTTGGAGTGACCCGCGACCGGACCGGCGGGTGTTCACCGGCCCGGGTGCGTCTCGGGCCCGGCCGGTGGACGGTCCGGCGGACCTGCACAGCTGGCTGGGCCGCTCGGTGGCGCTGGCTCCGGCCCGACGGCCCGACGGCGAGATCGTCGTCGACCGGGTCCTGGTCGGCGGCGGCGAGCTGATGACACCTCTGCCACCGCGGCTGCTGCAGGACGCGGTCCTGGTGGCGGGCCGACCTCAGCAGGCTCGGATCGACCGGGCCCTGTGGCGCACGTCCCCTTCCTTGTATGCGGGCGCCGACCCGGACAACGCGAAGGGCTGTGACCTGTTCTCCCGGCTGGAGGGTCTTGGCCGGCGGGTGGACATCTTGTCGGTCGGACTGCTCACCGCGAAGAGCAGTTTCCTCGGTTGGGTCAGTGAGACGTTCCCCTTCGTCGGCGCATTGCGCGAGGAGCTGTACCTGGCGGCGACGGACGGCGCGCAGTGGTGCGAGAAGGCCGAACGTGCCGCTGCCGGCGCAGCCGCTGTGGCCAGGGACGCGGCTTTCCCCCGGGCAAGGCCCGACGAACGCAAGCAGCTCCTGGCGCGCCTGCTGTCCGCTCCCCAACTGTGGGCCCGCTACGAGGAGCACTTCCACCGGCTCCTGGACGACGTCGCCTCCGGCGAGTGCAAGCGGGCGGCCCGGGCTCGCTTCGCTGTCGATCTGGTCGCAACGACCCGGGCCTCGATGCGGGAATCGCTGAGCTGCCTACCCGAATCGGGCTCCGGGTTCCAGGCACGGCTGCAGGCTCTCGCCCAGCTGGATGCCGCGCTGCACAACCCTCGTGCATTCCCGTCCGAGTTCCTGGAGGCCACCGTGCCCACCGCCACCCGTGTATCACCGGCCGAGGCCACGACGGACAGCCGTGCTCTGGCCGGCTGGCTGGCGAAGCTGGTCACCTCACGCAACCACACCCTCCTCAAGGCCTTGACGGTCCCCGAACATCACCACGAGACGGAGGCGCGGTCACTGGCCTGCCGTTTCGCGGGGACAGACGAGATCAAGGCCGCGCATCTACTCACCGCGAGGCTCTTCGCCCGCTACCACCGCAGCATCCCCACCACGGACCCGGTGCGGGTATTCGGCTCCGGCGACCTGGGAGCGGCGTGCCGGCGGATCGGTGCAGGCCGTGAGCGCGGGGCCCGCGACCCCGGTGTCGAGCGGCTCTTCCGTCTGCTCGTGATGCCCAGCCAGAGAGTCGAGGAGAGCCACCTGTTCCGTGCGGTGGAACGGCTGCGCTCCGTGAATGCGGTGCCGCCCCACTGGGCAACCCTCGCCGACGACCTCGCTGCCTGGTCCGGCGGTGGCCAGGTCCGAGAGCGGTGGGGGGAGAGCTTCTACACCCCCGGCGCCCGGATCCGCCGGGCCGCCACCCGCTGACCCCTGATCGTCCCCGACGAACCGAAGCCACTCGTGACCCCCGCTACGTGAAGGAGCTGCCTCATGACCATCGACGCCGCCACGCGGTACCTCAGCCTCCACTCGCTCACCACCTTCGCCCACGTGCTGCTCGTACGCGACGACGCCGGCGAGCCCAAGACGTCCACCTACGGGGACGCAGAACGCGTCATCCTCAGTCCCCAGAGCCAGCGCCGCGCCGACCGGATCCACCTGCGCGACGAGGCCAACCTCGGCACCGGCCCCCTGGCTGCCCACGCCTGGGGCGTCCGGACACGGGAATGGGCTGTGCGGGTCGCCGAGGCACTGCGTGACGAACACGGATGGGAGGCGCAGGCAGCACTGGAGATGGCTCGGACCTCGCTGCGGGGCGTCGGCCTGAACTTCGGCTCCACCCCCAACACCGCGTTCCTGACCAAGGTGATGGTCTTCGCCCCCGAGAAGACCGGCTCGACGCTGGCCCAGATCATTCAAGAGCACCGGCCTGAACTGGAGGCGTGGGCCACTGCAGTGGCCGACGCGGCAACAGCGGCGGCGGAGGCCAAGAGCAAGGGCAAGAAGAAGGGCAAGGGCAAGGCGGCGGCGACGGCAGACGAAGCCATGGATGGGGAGGCCGACAGCCCGGAGGCCGAGGGCGAAGCCTCGGCACGGGAAGAGAAGGTGGCGCCGATGCCGGCGCGGATCAAATCACGGCTGATCTGCGGGCTGGCCCCGGCCGACGCCATCGACATCGCCCTGTACGGGCGGTTCCTCGCCGAGGTCGCGAGCGCCGGAAACGTCGACGGCGCGATCCAGACCACCACCGCGCTGAGTGTGGAGCCGGCGTCGATCGTCCGGGACTTCTTCAGCGCCGCGGACGACTTCAAGATCGCCCGCCAGCGGGTGGGGACCGACTTCACCGATGCCCTCGCACGCCTGAACGCCGCAGCTCCCTTCGATGCGGCAGCCCCGGAGGCATCGGACGGATACGCACTCGACGACCGGGGCGCGGGCATGACCGGGCACCAGAACTTCTTCAACGGCACCTTCTACGCCCACAGCGTCCTCGACCGCGTCCAGCTGCGCCGCAACCTCATCAACGGCGGTATGAGCCCCGAAGACGCCGAGCGCGCCGCCCAGGATGCCGAGCTCGCCCTCGTCACCGCCTTCGTCAACGCCGTGCCCAGCGCGAAGAAGAACACGACCGCCGCACCCGGGACACTGCCCAAGCTGGTCCTGGCCCACGTCGGCCCCCGGCCGTACAACTACGCCGCCGTGTTCGAGAAGGCCATCCACCGCCATGAGGGTGTTCCGAGCCTGATCGCCGCCGAGCGGCTCCTGGAGCACCACGCCATGATCACCAGGAAGCAGCACGTCGACCCCGGGACCGTCCTCAGCTACGACATCGCCACCACCAAGTACCTCGACGGCCTGCGCGACGCCGGGAACCTCGGACCCACCGAGGTGGACCACCCGGCCGAGCTCAGCCCGTACTGCCCCGCAGGACAGCCCGCATGACCACGGCACCCCACACCCTGCTCATCCGGCTCGAAGCCGTCATGCAGTCCTGGGGAATCCGCTCCCCCTACAACGACCGCGACACCCTCAACCGGCCCACCAAGAGCGGCGTCATCGGCCTGCTCGCCGCCGCTGACGGCCACGACCGCGACGAAATCCGCCAGGAAGGCGACGACTTCCTTCCCCTGGCCGAGCTCGCCGCCCTGCGCTTCGGCGTCCGCGCCGACCGCCCAGGCCGCCTCACCTGCGACTTCCACACCGCCGGCGGCGGAAACTACCCCCTGCGCCCCCGCGACATCATCACCGACCCCCTCAGGGCCGACCGCGCCGCCGCAGCCCTCACCGACGACCACGGCCCCGCCTTCGGCCACATCACCAGCCCCACCCTCGCCGACTGGTACAGCGCCCCCAAGAACATCGC
>NZ_JARAYQ010000409.1:0-5053 GCF_033794505.1 Streptomyces sp. MB09-01
AGGCACGTCCCCGCCGCCCCGAAGCACACCCGGCCCCGCCGGCCGGCGGTCCGGGTGTGCTTCGGGGCGGCGGGGACGTGCCTGCTGGTGGCCGAGGCGCTGGCCGTCTGGGATGCGTACGCGCGGGCGTGAATCCTTGCGTACGCGCGGACCTGAGTCCGCGTCGATCTCAGGCGGCGAGGTCGTTCTCGTGCGTGCGCTGCCCCGCGGGCGGGGTCTGGGCCTGCGTCGCGAGCCCGACCGGCCGGGGCACCGCCCGGCCCTTGGCCCGTACGAGCCGGCCGACGCGCCGGGAGCCGGCCACCGCACGCACCACCGGGGTCAGCAGCGCCATGGCGAGCGGCGCGAGCAGGAGCACCACGGCGGTGCCGAGCGCGAGGCCGCCGATCACGTCGGTCGGGTAGTGGACGCCCATGTAGACGCGGCAGAACCCTTCGACGAGGGCCAGTCCGATCCCCAGGAACCCAAACTTCCGATTCGCCAGGAACAAGCCCACGCCCAGGGCCATCGCGAGGGTGGTGTGGTCGCTGACGAAGGAGAACTCGGTGTTCCCGATCCCCGGGCCGAAGCCGGGATCGAGCACCTGCAGGCCCTCGTGGTGCCGGAACGGCCGCTGCCGTCCGACGAATTCGCGCAGCGGTACGTTCACGAGGAGGGCGATGCCGGCCGCCAGCGGGGCCCACACCAGCGCGGCGAAGGACTCGACGGCGGTGGTCTCGTCCTGCCGGCGCGCACCGTGCCAGCACCACAACACCAGGAGCACCAGGGCCAGCAGGATCCCGTACTCACCGGCCAGGCTCACGACCCGGTCCAGCCATCCCGGAGCCTGCCGGGCCGCTCCGTTGACCTCGTACAGCAGGCTGACATCCACGTTCGGCCCACCTGTTGTGAGTCCAGCCATGGTGCTGCCCCTTGCCCTTGCCGTGGTTCCCGTGCGGGCGCACCCCTGTGTGCGCCCCTTCGCCCCCCCACTTGATCAACCCCCCGCGTTCATGGAACGCCCGTTCTGGCGACTACGTTCCACTCTCCACCGAATGATCACTCCAACGTTATCGAAGAGAGACTCGTCGTCGCAGCTCAGGGCCTTGACCTCACGGAGAGTTGCTATGGAGTCCGACCAGCAGCGGAGCGGTCCGGAAGGGCCTCCGCACCGTCCTTGGTCACGCGCGTCGCACCGAAGTAGTCAGGGGTGTCGATCTTGTCGAAGCGGATCACGGCACCGGTGTACGGGGCGTTGATCATGTATCCCCCGCCCACGTAGAGCCCGACGTGCCGGATCTCCCGCGAATTCGTCAGATCGTCGGAGAAGAAGACCAGATCACCGGGCAGCAGTTGGTCGCGCGGGGGGTGGGAGCCGGCGTTGTACTGGTCGTTGGCCACGCGCGGCAGCTGGATCCCCACCGTCTCGTACGCGGCCTTGGTCAGCCCGGAGCAGTCGAACCGCCCGCCGTGGTCGGGCGTTCCGTTGCCACCCCACAGATACGGCGTGCCGAGCTGCTTCTGCGCGAAGTAGATTGCTCCGGCGGCCTGTTGCGACGGAGCCACCCGACCGACCGGCCGCGCGAAGCTCTTCTCCAGGGCGCGGATGGACTTCACGTAGCCCTGCGTCTCTCTGATCGGGGGCACGCCCCCGGCCTTGATCACGCGATAAGGGCCGGCGTTGTAGGCGGCGAGCATATTGTCGGACCGATCCCCCGGCACCTGGGCGACGTCCTTGGCGAGTTGGCAGTCGTACGAGGCCGCCGACGGGATGGCGTCCTTGGGGTCCCAGATGTCACGGTCACCGTCACCGTCACCGTCGATGCCGTACGTCGCCCAGGTGCCCGGGATGAACTGGGCGATGCCACGCGCGTCGGCGTGACTCACCACGTCGGGCTTCCACCCGCTCTCCGTGTAGAGCTGCGCCGCCAGCAGAGCCGGGTTGAGCGCGGGGCAAAGGTTTCCCCACTTCTCCACCAGCGGCTGATAGATCGCCGGAACCGACCCCTTGACCAGTCCGACGGCACCCTGCCTGCCGCCGTTCACCATTCCCGCCGCCGCCGAGTACGTGCCGACGACCAGCAGGGCGATGAAGGTCAGGCACACACCGATCCCGAGCCCGCTTGCCATCCAGAACTTGCGCACTCGTCAACACTGCCTCATCGAATGTCCCCTGACAGTGGATTCGTCAGCCAGACCCGGCACTATTTCACCGGAAAGCCGGTGCAATAGACGCTGCTGTACTCCTTGACCCCCCGGACCCGGTAGACCAGCACGGTCCAGTCACCGGGATCGTTGGCGACCGGGATGCCCGGAAATCTCTTCGTGGTCCCCCCGTTGTCCACGAGTTGCGTGGCGAAGTCGTCCGGGTACGTGAGCTCCACCTCGCCGCCGGTGGCCGGGTCCTTGAGATCGACGGGCTTGCTGGTGTAGCCGATGCCGTGGTTGTAGTCGCGGACGAACTCGTACGGGCGCTGCGTGCTTTCGTCGATCTCGTGCGGAGCCTTGACGCCGACGGAGACGACGTAGGGGCCCTGCTCCGTGTTGTACGACTTCAGATACACACGGATCTTGACCTTGCCCGTGACCGTCTTCGCCTCCGGGGTGTCGGCGTCGACGACGGAACCCACCAGGAACTCCGCCCGCTCCTCCGCGGGCAGGCTGCAGCCCCCACCGCCCGGACCGGCACTGGTCCACAGGTCCCTCGACACCTTGTTCGGCTCGATGTGGTCGGGCACGGCCCCCGATCCGCTGCCGCCGCCCTGGGAAGAGGGGGCGGGGCTCGAAGCCGGACCGCCGGAACCGGACGGCGCGGCCGGTCCGCCGGGCGTGCTCCGGCCGCTCGGCGGACCGCCGGCTCGCGACCCTCCCCCGGCCCCCTTGCCGTCCTCGTCCTGGAGGAACAGGTACCCGCCCGTGACGAGGCCGCCCGCCACCAGCCCGCCGACGGCCGCCAGTGCCCAGCGCGGAGGGCGCCGGCGGCCGGCGCCCTGACCCTGGTCCGGGCCCCGGCCGTGATTCTGGCTCTGGCCCTGGCCCTGGCCCTGGTCCGGGCCCTTGCTCTGACCCTGGTTCTGGTGCTGGCCGGCGGGGACGTACGTCGGCACGTAGCCCGAGCCGGCCGGCAGCCCCGGACCGATCGTCGACGGCAGCCCCGGCACCTGCGCGGCCCCGCCCGCGGTCGCCGTCAGAGCCGCGTACACCGGGTCGTCGACCAGGGCCGAGTCCACCGCGCAGCGCCGGATGATCTCGGCGAGGGCGGGCCGGGCCCCCGGCTCCGTCGCCACGCAGGCCCTGACGAGCGCGGCCAGGTCCGGCTCCACGCCCTCGACGTCGATCTCGCCGTGCACCGCACGGAAGTTGACGGCGGTCGGCTCCCCGGTCCCGTACGGCGCCCGGCCCGTCGCCGCGTAGGCGATCGTGGCACCCAGCGCGAAGACGTCCGCGGCGTCCGCCGCCTCGCCCCGCAGCAGCACCTCGGGAGCCGTGTAGCCGGGGGTGCCCGGGGCGCTGCCGGCCTGCGTCAGAGCCGTCTCGGCCACGCCCTTGGCGATGCCGAAGTCGATGAGCTGCGGCCCCTGCACGCCCAGGATGACGTTCTGCGGCTTGAGGTCCCGGTGCGTGACCCCGTACGCGTGCACGCTCGCCAGGCCCTCCGCCAGCGCGGCGAACAGCCTGCGGCACGCGGCGGCGGGCAGGGCTCCGTACGCGCGCACGGCGTGGCTCAGGGTGGGCCCGGCCACGTACTCGGTGGCGATCCAGTAGGGCGGCGCCGCCAGCGACGCGTCGATCAGGTTCGCGGTGTACGCGGAGCGCACCGCGCGGACCGTCTCGGCCTCCCGGCGGAACCGCGCGAGGGCCTCCGGATGCCCGGTGATCTCTTCCTTGATCACCTTGATGGCGACCAGCCGGCCACCCGGCGACCGCCCCAGGTACACCTGCCCCATGCCACCGGCACCGAGCCGGGCCAGCAGTGCCTGCGCCCCGATGTGCGCCGGATCCGTGTCTCTCAGGGCCTCCATTCGCACGAGCCTGCCACACGCATACCCCGCCCCTGACAAGGGGGTTGGCCTACCCGGGCGGTTGTCGGGGCGTTGCGTTTGCCAGGGCCGGTGTCCGGGCGGTCGTCCGGGGGGTATCCGGGCGGTCGTCCGGGGCGGTGTCCGGGCGGCCGCTACCGGGGGGCGACGAAAAGGCTCTGCGCGCTGCGCCCGATGGGGCCCTTCTCGTCGTGCAGCAGCGCGTCCGCGAGCCCGATCCCGGCCGCGTCCACACTCGTACGGGCCTCCACGCAGGCCCACTCGCCCACCGGATGGCGGTGGAGATGGACCGTCAGGTCACCGTTGATGAAGACGTAGCGCCCGAAGTCCATCACCGAGCTGATGCCGTTGCCCGAGTCGGCGGCGATCAGCACCCGGTCCAGCGGCCTGGTCTCCTCCCCGGCGACGAGCGGCACCTTCATCCGCATCCAGCAGGTGCCCGGACCCAGCTCGACGAACGCGCCCTCGGTGAACCGGGTCTCCATGGCCGAGTGGTAGCCCGTCTCCCACGGCACCGGGAAGAACGGCGTCACGTCCACCTCCCCGGGCGGCGGCAGCTGCGGCCCCGGCACCACGGCCGGCACCGCCTCCTCGGCGACCCGGATCCGCAGGGCCCGCGCCAGCATCACGGGCGCGGCGCCCGCCGGGGCGAGCGCGGCCTCGATCACCTCGGTGCTGCGCCCGGCCCGGAGCACGCTGGTGGTGATCTCCAGCGTGCCGATCGGCACCGGGCGCAGGATCTCGTACGTGATCCGGGCGATCCGCATGTCCCTACGCGCACCCGGCCGCTCCTCGACGGCCCGCCCGAGCAGCGCGGCCGGCGGCCCGGCGTGCTGCGAGCCCGGGTCCCACGGCCCGCGCGTGTACTCGGTGGCGGTGAACCGTCCGGCATCAAGTCGTTCGAAGAACCCCTCGGCAGCGCCCATGCCCTGCACGCTACCGACAGGTAACCGACTCCACAACGGTCGTCGGGGAACGTCGGAGAGTGTCGGGAACGTCAGCGGGCGAACGTCGGGGGGCGAACGTCAGGGGGG
>NZ_JARAYQ010000040.1:0-41375 GCF_033794505.1 Streptomyces sp. MB09-01
CCGCCGTTCCACCATCCCGCCCCGCCCCCGTACCGCCCGCACCGCAGCGGATCCGCGCGGTGCGTCAGGGATCCGTCAGGGATCTGGGCGGGGACGTCGATCGGTGCGAGGACGGTGCGGACGTCCCCGAGAATGGGCGCATGGGACGCGGCAAGCTCAGGATCTACCTCGGCGCGGCACCCGGTGTGGGCAAGACCTACGCGATGCTCTCCGAGGGCCACCGCAGGGTGGAGCGGGGCGCGGACCTCGTCGTCGGCTACGTCGAGCACCACGGGCGGCCGCGTACGGAGGTCATGCTGCACGGTCTCGAACAGGTGGAGCGCAAGGCCCTCACCTACCGCGGAGCCTCCTTCACGGAGATGGACGTCGACGCGCTCCTCGCCCGCGGGCCCGCCATCGCGCTCGTGGACGAACTCGCCCACACCAACGTGCCCGGCTCGCGCAACGCCAAGCGGTGGCAGGACGTCGAGGACCTGCTGCGGGCCGGGATCGACGTCGTGTCCACCGTGAACATCCAGCACCTGGAGTCCCTGGGGGACGTGGTCGAGTCGATCACCGGGGTGCGGCAGCGGGAGACCGTGCCCGACGAGGTGGTCCGCAGGGCCGACCAGATCGAGCTGGTCGACATGTCCCCGCAGGCGCTGCGCCGGCGGATGGCGCACGGGAACATATACGAGCCCGAAAAGGTCGACGCGGCCCTGTCCAACTACTTCCGGCCCGGCAACCTCACGGCCCTGCGCGAGCTCGCGCTGCTGTGGGTGGCCGACCGGGCGGACGAGTACCTCCAGCAGTACCGGGGCGAGCACGGCATCCGCTCGACCTGGCAGGCGCGGGAGCGGATCGTCGTCGGGCTGACCGGCGGGCCGGAGGGGCGCACGCTGATCCGGCGCGCCTCACGGATGGCGGCCAAGGGCTCGGGCAGCGAGATCCTGGCCGTCTACATCGCCCGCAGCGACGGGCTGACCGCGGCCTCGCCGAAGGAGCTCGCCGTCCAGCGGACGCTGGTCGAGGACCTGGGCGGAACGTTTCACCATGTGATCGGCGACGACATCCCGGACGCGCTGCTGGAATTCTCCCGCGGGGTCAACGCCACCCAGATCGTCCTCGGCTCCAGCCGCCGCCGCTCGTGGCAGTACGTCTTCGGCCCCGGTGTCGGCGCGAGCGTGGCCCGCGACTCGGGGCCCGACCTCGACGTCCACATCGTCACGCACGAGGAGGCCGCCAAGGGGCGCGGCCTGCCCGTCGTCCGCTCGGCGGCCCGGCTCGGACGGCCCCGGCTCCTCGCCGGCTGGGTGGTGGGCGTGGTCTTCCCGCCGCTGCTGTGCATGTTGCTGACGCACGTCGCGTGGGACCCGGGGCTCGCCAACGACATGCTGCTCTTCCTGGCGCTGACGGTCGCGGCGGCGCTGCTCGGCGGCCTGTGGCCGGCCCTCGCCTCGGCCGCTGTCGGCTCGCTGCTGCTGAACTACTACTTCGCCCCGCCGCTGCACCGGTTCGCCATCTCCGACTCCCGGAACATCGTCGCCATCGCCGTCTTCGTCGGGGTGGCCCTCTCCGTGGCGTCCGTGGTGGACCTGGCCGCGCGCCGCACCCACCAGGCGGCCCGGCTGCGCGCCGAGTCCGAGATCCTCTCCTTCCTGGCCGGCAGCGTGCTGCGCGGGGAGACCACGCTGGACGCGCTGCTGGAGCGCGTGCGCGAGACCTTCGCCATGGAGTCCGTGGCCCTCCTGGAGCGGGCGAGCGACGTGGAGCCCTGGAAGCCGGCCGGCAGCGTCGGCCCCAGCCCCGCCGACCGGCCCGAAGACGCCGATGTGGACATGCCGATCGGCGACCACATGGCGCTGGCCCTGTCCGGGCGGGTCCTGCCCGCCGAGGACCGCCGCGTGCTGGGCGCCTTCGCGGCCCAGGCGGCGGTGGTCCTGGACCGCCAGCGGCTGGTCGGAGAGGCCGAGGAGGCCCGCCGGCTCGCCGAGGGCAACCGGATCCGGACCGCGCTGCTGGCCGCCGTGAGCCATGACCTCCGTACGCCGCTGGCCTCCATCAAGGCGTCCGTGAGCTCCTTGCGCTCCGCCGACGTGGAATGGTCCGAGGAGGACCGGGCCGAGCTCCTGGAAGGCATCGAGGACGGCGCCGACCGGCTCGACCACCTGGTGGGCAACCTGCTCGACATGTCCCGGCTGCAGACCGGCACCGTCACCCCGCTCATCCGGGAGATCTACCTCGACGAGGTGGTCCCGATGGCGCTGGTCGGCGTACCGGAGGACAGCGTGCTGCTGGACGTGCCCGAGACGCTGCCGATGGTGGCGGTGGATCCGGGGCTGCTGGAGCGTTCCGTGGCCAACGTCGTGGAGAACGCCGTCAAGTACAGCCCGCCGGGGAAACCGGTCCTGGTGGCGGCCAGCTGTCTCGGCGACCGCGTCGAGGTACGGGTCGTCGACCGCGGGCCGGGGGTGCCCGAGGAGGCCAGGGACCGGATCTTCGCCCCCTTCCAGCGGTACGGTGACGCCCCGCGGGGGGCCGGCGTGGGCCTCGGGCTCGCGGTCGCCCGCGGGTTCGCCGAGGCCATGGAGGGCACCCTGGCGGCCGAGGACACCCCCGGCGGCGGGCTGACCATGGTGCTTACCCTGCGCGCGGCGCCCCCCGGCCCGCCGCCGGAAGACCCGCCGGAAGCGGTGGAACCCGTGGAACCGGAACACACGGAACGTGATCACAACAGTGATCGGATGACGCGACAGAAGGCAGGACCTCAATGACCCGGGTGCTCGTGGTGGAAGACGAGCCGCAGATCGTCCGAGCCCTTGTGATCAACCTGAAGGCACGCAAGTACGAGGTCGACGCCGCCGCCGACGGCGCCACCGCACTGGAGCTGGCGGCGGCCCGTCACCCCGACGTGGTCGTCCTCGACCTCGGGCTGCCCGACATGGACGGCGTCGAGGTGATCAAGGGGCTGCGCGGCTGGACCCGGGTGCCGATCCTGGTCCTCTCCGCCCGGCACAGCTCCGACGAGAAGGTCGAGGCGCTGGACGCGGGGGCCGACGACTACGTCACCAAGCCCTTCGGCATGGACGAGCTGCTGGCCCGGCTGCGCGCCGCCGTCCGCCGCGCCGAACCCGCGGCCGGTTCCGGCGAGGACGAGGTGATCGTGGCGACCGAGGGCTTCAGCGTGGACCTGGCCGCGAAGAAGGCGGTGCGCGAGGGGCGCGACGTACGGCTGACGCCGACCGAGTGGCACCTGCTGGAGGTCCTGGTCCGCAACCGCGGCAAGCTGGTCAGCCAGAAGCAACTGCTCCAGGAGGTCTGGGGGCCCTCGTACGGCACCGAGACCAACTACCTGCGGGTCTACATGGCCCAACTGCGGCGCAAGCTGGAGGCGGACCCCTCGCGCCCCCTCCACTTCATCACCGAACCGGGCATGGGATACCGCTTCGAGAGGTAGTGGGCACGCCGGTAGGCTTCCTTGTATGAGTGCTGAACCGCGTCCCGAGAAGCCCGCGAAGCCGGCCAGGCCGGCGGGCCGGTTCCGCCGGATGATTGAGCGGCTGTCCACCTCGCAGGAGGAGCTGCATTCGGCGGAGCTGCAGGAGGACGCAGAAGCCGCGGGGTGCACGCGGATCTGCGACTGCCACGACCGCCAGATAGTCAAGGTGACCGGAACCCTGCGTACCGTCACCCTGCGGCCGCGGGCGGGCGTCCCCGCACTGGAAGCGGAGCTGTTCGACGGCTCCGCCGCCCTGGACGTGGTCTGGCTCGGGCGTCGCTCGATCGTGGGAATCGAGCCGGGGCGACGCATGATCGCCTCCGGGCGCATCTCGATGAGTCATGGCCGTCGGGTGCTCTTCAACCCGAAGTACGAACTCCGACCGCTCGGACAGGAGCACTGACCGGTGACGTCATTCGACAAACCGACCACCCCGGAACCCGACGCCACGCCGTCCGAGGACCAGAGCGCGGTCACGCAGGCGGCGCTGTTCGACGCCTTCGGAGGCATCCGGGGCACCGTGGAGACGATGCTCCCCGGGCTGCTCTTCGTCATGATCTACACGATCAACAAGGACCTGAAGTGGTCCGCCTTCGCCGCGGGCGCCGTCGCGGTGCTGCTGGTGATCGTCCGGCTGCTGCGCAAGGACACGGTGAAGCACGCCTTCAGCGGGGTCTTCGGCGTGGGCGTGGGCGTGGCCTTCGCCCTGTTCACGGGCAGTCCGAAGGGCTTCTATCTGCCGGGCATGATCTACGGCGCCGGACTCGGGGTCGCCTTCACCCTCTCCGCGCTCGTGGGCTTCCCGCTGCTGGGCGTGATCCTGGGCCCGGTGTTCAAGGAGAACCTGTCCTGGCGCACGCGCAACCCGGGGCGCAAGAGGGCTTACACCAAGGCCAGCCTGGCCTGGGGCCTGATCTTCCTCGCCAAGTACGCGATCCTCTTCCCGCTGTACTGGTGGGGTGACGCGACGCAGCTGGGCTGGGTGCTGGTCGCGCTGAAGCTGCCCCCGATGGTGCTCGCCGTGTACTTCACCTGGCTCTTCCTGGCGAAGGCGCCGCCGCCGATCGACGTGATCGCGGAGTGGGAGGCGAAGGAGGCCGAGGAGGCCGCCGCCAAGGGGCCGAAGGCCTGACGGCCCACAGCCGGCGAAAGGGGCGGGACCGGCCCAGGTGGCCGGTCCCGCCCCTTCGTGCTGCCGGGCCCCCGCGCGCCGGGCGGCACTGCGTACGCGATCCCGGCGGTGGGAGCACGCCTGCGGGCGCAAGGGTGAGCCCGTAGAGCCGGCGGCCTCTCGCGCGCCGCCGCCGGACCCGTCCACGGCCCGCGACGGGCCCGGGAGCGCGCGTCCGTGCCGGGCCGGGTGCCGGCGCCGCCGTGCAGGGGCAGAAACCCTGCACCCGCGCCGTCGCACCCGAGACGGCCCGGGGGCGGAAAGCCCGAAGGGGGCGCGCCCCGCAGGGCGCGCCCCCTTCGTCGTCGAGCGTGCCCGCAGGGCCAAGGGCTAGCCGCGGGCCTGGAGGAGGTCCTCCAGCTGTTCCTCGCGGGCCTGGGCGGCCACGAACAGCAGTTCGTCGCCGGGCTCCAGGGTCTCCTCCCCGTGCGGGGTGAGGACGCGGTTGCCGCGGATGATCGTGACCAGCGAGGTGTCCTCGGGCCAGGTGATCTCGCTGATCTGGGTGCCCGCGACCGAGGAGTCGGGCGGCAGGGTCAGCTCGACGAGGTTGGCGTCACCGTGGCTGAAGCGCAGCAGGCGCACCAGGTCGCCGACGCTGACGGCCTCTTCGACCAGGGCCGACATCAGGCGCGGCGTGGAGACCGCGACGTCGACGCCCCAGGACTCGTTGAAGAGCCACTCGTTCTTCGGGTTGTTCACCCGGGCCACCACGCGCGGCACCCCGTACTCGGTCTTGGCGAGCAGCGAGACGACGAGGTTGACCTTGTCGTCACCGGTCGCCGCGATGACCACGTTGCAGCGCTGGAGCGCCGCCTCGTCCAGCGAGGTGATCTCGCAGGCGTCGGCCAGCAGCCATTCGGCCTGCGGCACCCGTTCCACCGAGATGGCGGTCGGGGCCTTGTCGACCAGGAGCACCTCGTGGCCGTTCTCCAGCAGTTCGCCCGCGATGGAGCGGCCCACCGCGCCCGCCCCTGCGATCGCGACCCTCATGCGTGTGCCTCCTCAGGTCCTTCGGCGAACGCCGCCTCGACCTTGTCGATCTCGTCCGTACGCATCATGACGTGGACGAGGTCGCCCTCTTGGAGGACGGTCGCCGACGTGGGCAGCATGGCCTCGCCCAAGCGGGTGAGGAAGGCGACGCGGACGCCGGTCTCCTCCTGGAGCTTGCTGACCTTGTGCCCGATCCAGGCGGCGGAGGTGTGCACTTCGGCGAGCTGGACACCGCCGCTCGGGTCGCGCCACAGCGGTTCGGCGCCCGACGGCAGCAGCCGGCGCAGCATCTGGTCGGCGGTCCACCGCACGGTGGCGACGGTGGGGATGCCGAGGCGCTGGTAGACCTCGGCGCGCTTGGGGTCGTAGATGCGGGCGGCGACGTTCTCGACGCCGAACATCTCCCGGGCCACGCGGGCGGCGATGATGTTGGAATTGTCACCACTGCTGACGGCGGCGAAGGCGCCCGCGTCCTCGATTCCCGCCTCCCTCAGGGTGTCCTGGTCGAAGCCGACCCCGGTGACGCGGCGGCCGCCGAATCCGGCGCCGAGCCGGCGGAATGCGGTGGGGTCCTGGTCGACGACGGCGACCGTATGCCCCTGCTGTTCCAGGGTTTGCGCGAGGGCGGAGCCCACTCTTCCGCAGCCCATAATGACGATGTGCACGGCCGTCCTTCCGGCTGTCAGCGACTCGCTGGTTCCCAGCCTCATTGCATGCTCTGGTTTAACAGGGTCTCAGACCATGGCCCAAGCTACACACGGGCGGTCACGGGTGTGGCCTCTTGCGCCGCAGTCGTGATGCGACCGGGGAGGAATTGCGGCGGGATTGCGGTATGAGGGGGTGGGGGTTCGTCAGTCTGATTTCGAACGCTTACGATCCTCTGCGTGTCCAAACTGACCGACGTGCCCAAACGGATCCTGATCGGCCGGGCGCTACGCAGCGACCGCCTCGGAGAAACCCTCCTGCCCAAGCGGATCGCCCTTCCCGTCTTCGCCTCCGACCCGCTCTCCTCCGTGGCATATGCCCCTGGCGAGGTCCTGCTGGTCCTGTCGATCGCGGGCGTGTCGGCGTACCAGTACAGCCCCTGGATCGCACTCGCGGTCGTCGTACTGATGTTCACCGTCGTGGCCTCCTACCGCCAGAACGTCCACGCCTACCCGAGCGGAGGCGGCGACTACGAGGTGGCGAACACCAACCTCGGACCCCGGGCCGGTCTGACCGTCGCGAGCGCCCTGCTCGTCGACTACGTCCTGACCGTCGCCGTGTCGATCTCCTCCGGAGTCGAGAACCTCGGCTCCGCCGTGCACTTCGTCATCGAGCACAAGGTGCTCTCGGCGATCGTCATGATCCTTCTGCTCACGCTGATGAACCTGCGCGGCGTGAAGGAGTCCGGCAAGCTCTTCGCGATCCCCACCTACGTGTTCGTCGGGGCCGTGTTCGTCATGATCGCCTGGGGTGCCTGGCGGGGCATCGTCCTCGACGAAACCATGGCGGCACCGACCGCGGACTTCGAGATCGAACCGGAGCAGAAGGGCCTGGCCGGCTTCGCGATGGTCTTCCTGCTGCTGCGCGCCTTCTCCTCGGGCTGTGCCGCACTGACGGGCGTCGAGGCCATCAGCAACGGCGTTCCTGCCTTCCGCAAGCCCAAGAGCAAGAACGCCGCGTCCACCCTCGCCCTCATGGGCGGCCTGGCGGTCACCATGTTCTGCGGGATCATCGGCCTGGCCATGGCCACCGACGTGCGGATGGCCGAGAACCCGGCCGTGGACCTGCTGCACAACGGTGTCCCGGTCGGCCCCGAGTACGTCCAGGACCCGGTGATCTCGCAGGTCGCCGAGGCCGTCTTCGGCGACGGAAGCTTCCTCTTCATCCTGCTGGCGACGGCCACCGCGCTGGTGCTGTTCCTGGCCGCGAACACCGCGTACAACGGCTTCCCGCTGCTGGGCTCGATCCTCGCCCAGGACCGCTACCTGCCGCGTCAGCTCCACACCCGCGGCGACCGCCTCGCCTTCTCCAACGGCATCGTGCTGCTCGCCGGCGCCGCGATCCTGCTCGTCTGGATCTACGACGCGGACTCGACCAAGCTGATCCAGCTCTACATCGTCGGCGTGTTCGTCTCCTTCACCCTGAGCCAGATCGGCATGGTCCGGCACTGGAACCGCCACCTGAAGTCGGAGCGCGACGCCGCCGCCCGCCGCCGGATGCACCGCTCCCGCGCCATCAACACCTTCGGCGCCTTCTTCACCGGCATGGTGCTCGTCGTCGTCCTCGCCACCAAGTTCACCCACGGCGCCTGGGTCGCCCTGCTGGGCATGGTGATCTTCTACGGCACCATGAGCGCGATCCGGAAGCACTACGACCGGGTCTCCGCCGAGATCGCCGCCGCCGAAGGCCCCAGCGACGACAGCGTGCGGCCCTCCCGGGTCCACTCGATCGTCCTGGTCTCCAAGGTCCACAAGCCCACGCTGCGCGCCCTGGCCTTCGCCAAGCTGACCCGCTCGGACACCCTGGAGGCGCTCAGCATCAGCGTCGACCAGGCCGAGACCAAGGCGCTGCGCGACGAGTGGGACCGGCGCGGGATCAACGTGCCGCTCAAGATCCTCGACTCGCCCTACCGCGAGATCACCCGCCCGGTGGTCGAGTACGTGAAGGGCCTGCGCAGCGAGAACCCGCGCGACGCCGTCAGCGTCTACATCCCGGAGTACGTCGTCGGACGCTGGTACGAGCACCTGCTGCACAACCAGAGCGCGCTGCGCCTCAAGGGCCGGCTGCTCTTCACGCCCGGTGTGATGGTCACCTCGGTGCCCTACCAGCTGGAGTCCTCGGAGCTCGCCAAGAAGCGGGCGAAGAAGCGCCAGGACTGGAACGCCCCGGGCGCCGTGCGCCGCGGCCCGGTCGACACCCCGCGGCCCCCGAAGGAGCCCGCCTCGAAGGACTGAGCAGGTTGGTGAACGGCCGGACGAGATCCACGTAAACTGGTGGGTCGGTCGTCCGGCCGTTCCCCGTTTTCGGTTTTTTGGAGTCTCCCCACCATGACGAGCGTCGAGCAGAACGAGAAGCAGTCACTGGTCGGGGAGGAGTACGAGGTCGAGGTCGGCCCCGTCGCGCACGGCGGACACTGCATCGCCCGGACCGAGGACGGCCGCGTCCTCTTCGTCCGCCACACCCTGCCCGGTGAGAAGGTCGTCGCGAAGGTCACCGAGGGCGACGTCGACTCCCGCTACCTGCGCGCCGACGCCATCACCGTGCTCGACGCCTCCAAGGACCGCGTCGAGGCCCCCTGCCCGTACGCCGGCCCCGGCAAGTGCGGCGGCTGCGACTGGCAGCACGCCAAGCCGGGCGCGCAGCGCCGGCTCAAGGGCGAGGTCGTCGCCGAGCAGCTGAAGCGGCTCGCCGGGCTCACCCCGGAGGAAGCGGGCTGGGACGGCACCGTGATGCCCGCCGAGGGCGACAAGCTGCCGGCCGGTCAGGTGCCGCAGTGGCGCACCCGCGTGCAGTTCGCGATCGACGAGGACGGCCGGGTCGGCCTGCGCAAGCACCGCTCGCACGACATCGAACTGATCGACCACTGCATGATCGCCGCCCCGGGTGTCTCGGAGCTCGGCATCGAGCAGCAGGACTGGCCCCAGATGGAGACGGTCGAGGCGATCGCGGCGACCGGCTCCCAGGACCGCCAGGTCGTCCTCACGCCCCGCCCCGGCGGCCGCCTCCCGCTCGTCGAGCTGGACAAGCCGGTCTCGGTCCTCCGGGTCGAGGAGAAGGACGGCGGAGTGCACCGTGTCCACGGCCGCCCCTTCGTACGGGAGCGCGCGGACGGCCGTACGTACCGCGTCGGCATGGGCGGCTTCTGGCAGGTCCACCCGCAGGCCGCAGACACCCTGATCAAGGCCGTCATGCAGGGCCTGATGCCGCGCAAGGGCGAGATGGCCCTCGACCTGTACTGCGGCGTCGGCATCTTCGCGGGCGCGCTGGCCGAACGCCTCGGCGAGACCGGCGCGGTGCTCGGCATCGAGTCGACGAAGCGCGCGGTCGAGGACGCCCGGCACAACCTGGCGGACTTCCCCCGGGTCCGCATCGAGCAGGGCAAGGTCGACCAGATCCTCCCGAAGACCGGCATCACGGAGTGCGACCTGGTCGTCCTGGACCCGCCCCGCGCGGGCGCAGGCAAGGGCACGGTCCGCCACGTCGCGGGCCTCTCGGCCCGCCGCATCGCCTACGTGGCCTGCGACCCGGCGGCCCTGGCCCGCGACCTGGGCTACTTCAAGGAGGCCGGCTACCGCGTCCGCACCCTCCGCGTCTTCGACCTCTTCCCGATGACCCACCACGTGGAGTGCGTGGCGATCCTGGAGCCGGTCGCAAAGGGCGCCTGACCTGCAGTTTCTGGCCTTCGTCGTCCGCTCGACGTGTTTCCTATCGTCCAACGCGTGAAGCTGGGAGTTGTCTCGGGTACCCGTCTGACCTGCGGATTCAGACGGGTACGACGCTGGCGACACACAGCGTGTCCGCTCACGTCTTGGGTTGCTGACGCTCGCATGACGCTCGTTCTGAAGGCCCGTCACGCAGCAGGAGTGCGGTCGGCAAGCAGAGCGAGAGGGTCACCTCGCGGGTGTCGACCACCGAGCCGTATCACCGCTGGTCTGATACGAACCGTACGGATTCGGCCAGGGTTCGGCGCGCGCCGTCGAAGTCGGCGAGCCTGGCGGCCAGTGTGGCCGTTGCCAGTCGGGTGGGCAACGCCGTGGAAAACTTGAGGCCGTGTACGGCTCGCTGGTCGACATCCGGCAGGACCAGGGCGGAGGCACAGGGCACGCTGTCCCTGGCTGCTCGCCAAGCGTGCGGCGTCAGGTCCTCGCGCAGGCGCACGTAGCAGTCGGTCGGTTGCTGGAGCGGGTCGGTTGCGGTGGACAACGTGGCGGCGAGGGTCGCGTTGGTCCGGTAGCCGGCCCAGGTCCACCAGCGGACGTCCCCTCCGCGCCGGGTGATGAGGGTTCCGCCGGGGTGGACCGTATGGGGCGCTTCCTCGTCACGCCACTCGCGCAGGGCCACGGCTGCCCTGCGGGTCAGGGAGACGGGTGGGTCGGCGCCGAGCAGCACGTCCCGCATGGCACGGGCGAGCGCGTACGAGAGGCCGGTGGGCGTGCCGCTCGACCACTTGGCGATGCCTCCGCCCTCCACGGGTTCGACGAACACGCGCCTGCGTCCCCAGTCGATGTACGTCACCTGCCAGCTGCGCCCCGCCAGGAGCAGTCGGCGAGGCCCCGGCCGTTCCTCGGTGAGTACGGCCGGATCCGCCTGGCCGATCTCCGTGCGCCCGGAAAGCACGGTGAACTGCGGGGGCGCCGTGAACGAGGCGGTCAGCTCGATGAAATGGCGTCGTCCGAAGCGGTGTTCCGCCTCCGGGCCGATGAACAGCAGTCCCCCGTCGGAGTCGAGGAACCCCTCGCCCACCAGATGGCGCAGGATGGGAGCCGCGGAAGCGTCGAAGGGCGCCAGTCCGTTCCACTCGTCCGCCCACAGCCGGTCCCCCACCTTGTGCTTCTGCAGGATGACGGCAAGCAGTTGCTGGGCGACCAGGTGCCGGGGCTCAGGCGGTGGGACCACGGGTTCCACCCAACCCTGGCTCCACAGCAACAGCAGGCCGGCTGCCTGAAGCAGGGAGTCCTTGCGGGTGGTGAGGAAGAGGCAGTTGCGGCTCGATCCGTCCCGGCGTCCGGTGCGTCCGATGCGCTGCAGGAACGAGGCGACGGTGGCAGGGGAGTCGATCTGGATGACCCGGTCCAGATCGCCCACGTCGATGCCCAGTTCGAGGGTGGAGGTGGCCACGATCACGCAGTCACGGGCCTCGGCGAACGCCTGTTCCGACCGGGCACGTTCTTCGGCGGAGAGGGAGGCGTGGGACAGGAACACGGAGACCTCGCGTGCGCGGAGTGCGGCGCCCAGTTCCTCCACCTGGCGTCTCGAATCGCAGAACACCAGCCGCTTTTCGCCCCGGTGGAGCGAGGCGATGATCTTGGCGGCGTTGTCGAGGGAGCCGACGTAGTCCAGCTCGACGTCACCGGGGGGCGGGGGAGCCACCCCTCCGTCCGGAGCCGGAGCCCTGCCCGGGGAGACCACGCGGCCCGGCCTTCGCCCGGCCCCCGAGCCCTGGAGCCAGGTCAGCAGCTGCTCGGGGTTGCCGACGGTCGCCGACAGTCCGATCCGCTGGATCGAGCGGCCCACTACCCGCTCCAGGCGTTCCAGCACGGCCAGCAGGTGCCAGCCCCGGTCGTCCCCAGCGAAAGCGTGCACCTCGTCCACGACGACCGCCCGGAGCCCGCCGAGCAGGTGGGTATGGTCGGTCTTCACGCCGATGAGCATGGCCTCCAGCGATTCGGGCGTGGTGAGGAGGATGTCCGGTCGGCCGGTGCGGATGCGGTTTCGCTGTGACTCCTTGGTGTCCCCGTGCCAGAGCGCGGCGCTCCGCCCCAGCCACTGTGCGTAGCCGTCGATACGGGTCGCCAGGTTGTTCAGGAGCGCCTTGAGCGGGCAGAGGTAGAGTGCTGACGTGCCTGACCAGCCTTGCTCCGACATGGCGGACAGAATCGGCAGGCAGGCCGCCTCGGTCTTGCCGCCCGCGGTGGGGGCCAGCAGCACCGCGTCGTGCCCGTCCATCACGGGATCGATGGCCGCTCGCTGCAGGGGCCGCAGGTCGGGCCAGCCAAGCGTGTTGACCACATGGTGCAGGACGACGGGGTCCAGGCGGTCGACGGGGTCGTGGTGGTGCTCGGACCGGTCGGCGGGTCCTGTCATGGGATGTCCAGGTCGATCTCGTCGGCGGAGACCGCGGCGGCCAGGTTCCGTTCCACCTCGGTCAGCTCACCGCTGGAGACGGTCAGGCGGTAGTGCTGTCGTGGGTCGAAGTCGTCGAACTGGTCGATGCGGTCCAGTACGTCGCCGACCAGCTTCTTCAAGTAGACGCGGGGCGCGACGCCGACCTTGCCGCCGAGGGCTCCGCCCACCGCGCCGGCCAGGTCGGCGACGTACGCGTCGTCGGCCAGCACCCTCACCCGGTCCGGTGCGGAGGCGCCGGCCGCGTACAGGTCCCGGATGGTGATCCCGAGCGCGACCAGGGAGTCCTGGGTGAACCCTGGCAGCCGGATCTGCACTGCGCGTGGATTGTCGAAGCGCGGGTCCGTGGTGAAGTCGGTGGCGAGCCGCTGGGCGAGAGGGGCCAGCCGTTGGGCTCCCTGTTGCCCGTCGTAGAAGGCCGGCGTACCCGTGATGATCAGGTACAGGCCGGGGAAGCGCCCGGAATGCACCTCGTCGATGAGCTGGCGCAGTGCGTTGAGGGCTTTGTCGCGGGCGTCCGACCGGACCCGTTGGAGGGTCTCCACCTCGTCGAGCACGAGGAACAGCCCGCGGTGTCCGGAGTCGCGCAGCACGGTGAGCAGCCCTTGGAGGAAGCCCAGAGCGCCGAAATGGTCCAGGTCGCCGCGGACGCCGGCCGACCGGCGTGCTGCGGCGGCCACATGCGGCTGGCCGCCGAGCCAGGCCAGGACCGCGGAGGCCGTCGCCTCGTCTCCCCGGGCGAGGGCGGCCCGGTAGCCGCGCAGTGCGGTGGCGAAGGACGGGGCGTGCCGGGACACTTCGGTGAGGCGGGCCGTCAGCAGGTTCTCGACCGCGTCGGCCAGTTCGTCCTCGCTCGCTCCGTCGGCGAGGGCGTCCTCTTCCAGGGCGTAGAACCAGGCGTCGACCACCGGGCGCAGGGCGCTGGGTGGGAAGCTGGCCGTGGTCAGCCGCTCGGTCAGACGTCGGTAGACCGTCTCCAGGCGGTGCAACGGGGTCTCCGTCTCCGAGATCTGTATCTCGGCCACGGCGAACCCTCGCTGCTTGGCACGCTCGCCGAGCCACCGGGTGAAGAACGTCTTCCCGGAGCCGTACTCACCGCGGACGGCCTTGAAAACGGAAGCGCCCGAGATGACCGCGTCCAGTTCGGCATCGAGCGCGGACTCGAACCGGTCCAGGCCCGTGGCCAGCAGGTCCAGCCCGGTTTCGGGTACGGCGCCGCGGCGCAGTGCGTCGATGGCGGTACGACGACGGGCGGCGGAGACGGCGGAAGAGCGCGGGTCGGTCACCCCCGCATTCTTCCATCCGTGCCGGATCGTCCCTGCGGGCGATCGCCGCTCAGCCGCGGAAGCTTCCGTAGCCGAGGTTCCTCGTGAGTGCGTTGACGAACTCCGCGCTCTTCGCGGTCTTGTCGGCTCCCCAGCCGTGTTCGTCCTGGAATCCGTCGAACTGCTCGCGCAGCGAGGTCCAGAGGGATTCGAGGCGCACCGGCGTGGGAAACACCTCTTCCCGTGCCGCATTGGTCAGGGCGTCCGGCCGGGTGAACACACGTCCCACCAGGTCGACGGCCCCGAGCATGGCCAAGTGGAAGTGGAGGTTGGTGTATGCGGAGCGGGAGATGGGCTGGGGTCGCGACTGGAGGAAGTCGTCCACCTGGCGCTGTGTCCTGGCCAGCCACAGGTAGACGGGGAGCCCGGTCTTCTCGGAGAAGACCCGCTGGTAGTCCGAGTCCGACTTGAGCAGGCTCGACGGCCGGGCGCGGGCGTAGTCGGGCCGGCCGAGGGCCATGGCCATGACGGACTGGGCGAGCAGGGGGATGCTGATGATCCGGTCGGCCGGCTTGCCCTGGTTGCGGTAGAAGTTCTTGCGCCGGTCGTAGAACCAGCCGTGCTCGTGGAAGTACGTCTCGATCTGCCGCTGGATGTCGTCCGTGGCCCGCAGGGAGGCGACGGGGACGGTGGTCTGGCGGTTGGTGGCACGGATGACGGCGTCGCGGGCCGCCTGGTCCGCGGTGACGAGGATGCGGACCTGCACCAGTCGGCCGAAGACGGGTTCGGCCGGGTCGGCCGCGTGCCGCGCGGACAGCGTCTGGTGGAGGGTGTAGGAGGTCTGCAGTCCGTTGACGATCTGGACGTCGGAGAGGCTGAGCCGTTTGCCCACCGACGTGGCCTGGGAGCAGACGATGGTGATGCCGTTGTTCAGCCACCAGAACTCCGGTGCCGCGGGGTCCCGCAAGGACTGGGTGATCTCCCGGTTCACCTCGACGTCGCCCTGGTAGTCCCGCACGTTCCAGTCGAAGATGTGCGACTTGATCACGCCGTTGTCGTCGCTGAGGAACTCTATGTAGTCCCGGAGTGCCACCAGAGCGATGTGACTGGTGCCGTGCGTGATGCTCTCCTGGTAGGGGAGTTCCAGGGTGTACGAGGGCCGGGTGCTGGCGCGCTTCCAGAGTTCCGCGGGGCCGAGGAACTCCACTTCACCTTGCGAGATCGCGAAGGCCTTGTCGAACCGGTCCTCCAGGATCTTCGCCTTCGCCTGCACCTTGGGATGCACCTCGCCCGCTTCGCCGCGGGTGACGTAGGAGAATTTGATCAGCACGGTCGGGTGGCGGGTGATGAGCCGGCTCAGTGCGTCCTTGAAGAGCCGGAATCTGGCGATCAGGTCGGCGGAGTAGAGGACCGCGAAGTCGGCGTCGTCCGCCTGGAGGTCGAGCAGGTTCTTGCAGGTGGCCTCGACCTTGTCCAGGGCCGTCTCCGAGAAGGTGGAGGAAGTCTTGGCCTGAACGAGCCACAGGGTCAACCGGGTGCCGGTGTCGATCTGGGCGGCGGCGGAGGGCTGCTGCAGTACGTCGCTGTCCTCGTGCAGCAGCCGCCCGCCCAGGAACACGTAGGCACCGTCGATGCCGCCGTCGTCAGATCCGCCGATGACCCCGGCCTCGACCTCCTCTTCGGAGAGGCCGAAGCCGTGCAGCGCATGCTCGCAGGCGAACCTCTCGAAGGCCGCGTCGAAGGACAGCGCGACGGAACGCGAGTTCCGCTTCTCTTCGATCATCTGGTTGATCAGCACACGGTCGTTGGCGCTCATGTGTCCTTGCTCGATGGGTTCGACAACAAACGGTCTGTCAGCCTAGATCGAACTGCAGCTTCAGCAAGGCAGAATCCAGCCGAACTGTACGGCCGTCCGTGAGGGTTTCCAGCACCTGCACCCCGTCGAAGTTGAGGAGCTGGCGCAGGATGGCAGCGAAGCCGTCAGCCCTGGTCACCGGGTAGTCGACCCGCTGCGCCAGAGCGGTCACCGGGAGGGTGCCCGCATCGAGCAAGGCGCGGACGGCACGGTCGAGTTTGTCCTTCGGAGGCTTCCGGGCGAGGAGCTCCAGCTGGCTCTGGAACGCTTCGGCTGCGAAAAGCGCCTCCACGAGTGCATCGTCCGGGGACATCAGCACCTGGTCGACGAGCGTCTGGGAGTCCTCGCCCGCCGGGACGACCGTCACGTCGAACAACGAGTCATGGCTCTGGGCGAGTTCGGCCTGGGCCCTCGTCGGACGTTGCCGGACGGGTCGTGCGGGTGTGGGCACAGCTTCGGCGGCGGGCGCGGTCGGTCGGGGAGCCGACCCGCCGGTCTCCCACCATGCCGGACTCCGGTTACCGAGCTCCCGCCAGCCGGCGGGCGGTTCGGCGCCGAAGGACAGGAAGGCGAGCACGGGGACGGTGAACTCGGCCAGGGAAGCGCCGCCGTGGTAGCCGGCCTTGCGCGCCGTGTACCGGGAGTCGGCGTCCCAGAGGGCGACGACGGAGCCACCGGACTCGGGTGCGACCACGCGCGGGCCCGAGAGCACCACCTCGGCCGGTGCGGTCTCCCCGCCTGGTGCCCGATGGCGGGCGGACAGTGGCGAGGCGGCCTCGGCCTTCGCCCCGTGACGGTCGACCACATGCCCGTGGTCACTGGTCAGGATGACTGCCATGCCTTCGGTCGCGGCCACGCGGAGCAACTCGGGGAGCCCAGGGATGTGCGCGGCCTGCCAGGATCCGTCGCCGAGCTTCTGTTCCTTGCCCAGGCGGTCGTCGATCGCGTTCAGGACGACCGCCACGTGCGTCCGGCCGTTCGTCAGGGCCTCGGTCAGCTCCGGCCCGAAGGCGTGACCGGCGCTGTCCGCACGGAGGTCGTCCTTGTGGAAGACCGCGGCCGATGCCCCGCCCCACCGCTTGAACAGCTCGGGGAACAGCTGCTTCTCGTCCTTCTGCGTGCCCTGGAGCAGCCGCCCCGCGAAGAGGGAGGTCCGGCACACCGCGGTCACCGTGGGCAGGACCGCCGCGACGGCGCGCCGACGCGGATCCCCTTCGTCGAGCGGGTCGAACTCGGCCCAGGAGGAACGCAGTTCCTCGCCGAGTTCGGTGGCGATGGGGGCGCTCATCCCGTCCAGCACCAGCAGCAGGACGCGGCGACCCGTGCCACCCCGGACGACCGGCTTCACCACACGGTCGAGGAAGGTCTCCAGGGTCAGCATGGAGTTCGGCGGGGTGCCCGCGGCGGTCCAGGCGGCCAGCAGGCCGGCGAAGTCGCGGTCGATCTCCTTCCGCACGGTGCGGACGCGCTCCGCGAGCCGGTCGTACGCCGCCCTCAGCTCCGGGTCGGGGTCGCCGCCAGCCTCGACGTGCTCGACCGCCCGGTCCACCCAGCCGGTCTCGGTGAGGTGCCGCTCTATGGCAGCCGCCACCGTGTCCGAGCCGGGAGCGGGCTCGCAGGCCAGCCACTGGGCGAGCCGCAGGGCCATGCGCGTCCGCTCGATCCTGGCGAGGGTGTGCGGGTCCTCGGCCCGCACATGGCCGTTCAGCGATGCGATCGCCCCCGCGGCAGCCTGTACGTCGCCCCGCGCCAAGGCCCGGCCGACGGCCGTGAAGGCCTCGTCGAGTCCGGTCTGGAGGACCGGGCTCCTGCGTGCGGCGGCTTCCGCTCCGAACTGGCGGACCAGCGCGGAGGCCCTGTCCAGGACGGTGTCGAGGGCCCGCCGCGCCTCCCGGGCCTCCTCCACCTGGGCAGCGCCGAGGCGGGAGCGCGCCGTTGCAGCGAGCCCGGAGACGTACTCCTCGGCAGCCCGCCCGAAGGCAGCGGCCAGGACGTCGAACTGCTCCCCGGAGGCCGGGGGCTGCTCCCCGAACCAGCGCTCCGCACGGCCGCGGGCCTGGTAGACGCCCGCGTCCGGGACCGCATGGACCCACAGGGCCGCGCACACCAGACCGAAGGCCACCGCGTCGGTGCCGTGGTCGGCCAGGACCAGTGCGAGCAGGGCCCGGCCGGGGAGCCCGGCCTGGTCTTCCTCGGCGAGGAACTCCACCAGCCCCGACCGCTCGGGACCGCGCAGCTCCAGCAGTCGCTCCGGCCCACTCGGCAGCAGCGACCAGCCCAGCAGTGTGTGCATGTCCAGCTCGTCGCTCGCGGCAGGACCGCTCGCTCCGGCCGGCGCGTCCGGCCCGTACCGGCCGAGCCGGAGCCGCCGCAGCGCCAGCGACGACAGCGCGGAACGCCGCGACAGCATCCCGCCGGCGAGGGCGGGCCAGCCACCGGGCGGTGTGGCGTCCAGCAGGGCCTCGGCCGCCCAGTTGTCCGCCCGCAGCCGGCCGTCCACGTCCTGTGCGCCGAACGCGTCGCGGACCACGTCCCAGCTGTCCACCGTGTCGATGCGCCTCTTGTGGGTGCGCGCCAGGATCGCCGGGTCGAGCTCGTGCTGCTCGCGGTCGGTCAGCACGACCAGTACGGCCGGACCGGCCGCCTGCCCCGTGAGCTGGCCGAGGACCAGCTCGTGGACGGCGAGCGGGGAGGGCGCGGCCACGATCCGCGCCGTCCGGCCCTCCCCCCAGGCCGGTTCGGCCGGCCCGTCCCAGTGCGGTGCGGAGCGCAGCAGCACCACCCGTCGCCTGCCGCCGCCCTTGAGGGAGCCGGCGAGCGAGCTCTGGGAGGACAGGTACTGCGTGATCGTCGCCAGGTTCAGCCGGACCGCGACGGAACCGGTCGTTGCCGTGCTCATCCTTCGACGACCCGCCACGTGATCTCGATGGTGGCGCCCGGCTCGCGAGCGGCCAACTCGGCCAGCTCGGACTGCAGTTCGGCTACCGCCCGGGCCGCCGTGGTACGGCGGGCACCCGAGGTGCCCGGCCGCCCGACGATGCTGCTCCCCGTATCCGTCGAGGGTGCGTCCACCGGGACGGGCGGGTGGCTGCTGCGAGTGTCCAGGGATACGTAATCGGCACGAGGATCCCGGACCGCCGGCTGGGGTGCGGGGGCCGGGGCGGCGGCCGCCTGGTTCCGCTTGATCAGCGCGAGGACCTTGTCCGTGGTGCGGGTCAGTGCCGCGACCAGGTCGTCCGGGATCTGGGGTTCAGCCGCGACGTTGCGCAGGGAGTCGAGGAGTTCCTCCCCCTCGGGTCCCTGGCCGGAGGCGAGGTCGAGGGTGGTCCACGAAGCCGACACCAGGGCCCGCGACACGGCGCTCGCCTGCTTCAGGGAGTTCCCGAGCCGCTCCCCGCTGACCGGTCCGAAGTCGAAGCCGGCCAGGGCCTCGACGGTCCGCTTCGCACCGGTGGCGCCGGGACCGGAGGTCCGGTCGAGGGCCTTGAGCAGGTCGACGGCCCGGCGTGCGATGGCGAGGCGTCCGGTCTCGACGGTCTCGTCGAGCCGGAGGAAGCCGGCGTGCTTCTGGAGCTGGTCCACCAGCTCGTCCTGCGGTCCCTGGAAGGTGCGCACCTGGGCGGTGATCTCGCGGGCCAGCTGGTTGACCATCCGCCCGCGCCGCAGCGTCGGAGCCTTCTGCCCGAAGACCGTCGCGAAGCGCTGGCGGGCCGCCTCCCAGTCGGCCTCCGAGGGAAGCGGCTGACTGCGCAGGGCGTCGCGTTCCTTGATCTGGGCGAGTTCCGGAGCGGGGTCGAGGGGAGTGCCTTCGCGGACCCAGACCCGGTCGTCCATCTCGGCGAACGCGGCGACCACCAGCCGGGTCAGGAACTCGGGCAGGCCGCGCGGCGCCGGCTTGTCCGTCCAGTCCGTGAGAGTGATCAGACTGAGGTCGCCGGTCACCCCCTGCTCGCGGGCCAGCCGGCGGAAGTGGTCCGCCCAGAACTGGGACAGCTCGAAGTACGCCTCCTT
Organism: Streptomyces sp. MB09-01; assembly: GCF_033794505.1. Lineage (NCBI taxonomy): Bacteria > Bacillati > Actinomycetota > Actinomycetes > Kitasatosporales > Streptomycetaceae > Streptomyces > Streptomyces sp. MB09-01. Next base: position 19,602 of record NZ_JARAYQ010000040.1, read on the forward strand.
CTGCTGTCCGAGCCGGAGCGGGCCGACGAGCCGCCGCATCAGCGCACGGTCCGCCGCCGGGACCTCGGTCCGCCCGTCCCGCGCCTCGGCCGCGGCACGGACGTGGGTGAACACCTTCCGGGCGTCGGCCGGCTTGGCCGCCGTCCCCGTGTTCTCGGGGTCGAGGTCGGGGTGGTCCGGGAACTGGGTGGCGAGGAGGCGGCCGGCGATGTGCCGGATGCCGTCGCGCAGCGACTGGCCGAAGGAGAGGGTCAGCCCCTCGACCTCGCGGAGCGAGGCCAGGTGGTCGTCGAAGCCGACCTCCACGTCGCCGGCCTTCTTTTCGGCCAGGCCGTACGCCTGCTTGAAGGCGGCCTTGACCTTCGTCAGCAGGCTTTCCCGCTGGGTCTCCAGCAGGCCCTTGGCGCGGGCACGGTTGTCGGCGTTCAGGTGCCCGGCGTACTGGCTGTCGAACCGCTGGTCGTCGGCGAGGGCCTTGTCGATGACGACGAGCCGCCGGAAGTCGGCGTAGCGCTGGTGCGAGAGGTGCGTGGGCAGCCAGGCCACCGTGCGCGAGGGTTCGCCCTGCTTCTCGCGCAGCCTGCGCATCCGGTCCCGGTCCTCGACCGGCCCGTACTCGGTCTCGTCGAAGGGGAGGTCGATCACGATCCGCCAGAGGCCGTCCTGGCGGGGCATCAGGTCGTGGTCGGGCAGCTCGTCCTCGTCGGCCACGTTGCCGAAGACGACCTCGGCGGAGCGGTCCGTTCCGCGCCACACGAAGGACATCTCGTCGACGAACTGGCCCTGGCTGACGATGCCCAGCTCCTGGGACAGGATCCGCCGCGCCAGAGCCGTGCGGTTGCCGGGGTTGTCGTTGACGTTGGCATTGGCGATGACCGAGTCGACGTCGACGCCGGAAAGCTCCAGCCGGACGCCCCGGTTGGCCTCGCTGCCGGTCTCCACGATCTCCGGGAACCGGGCCGCCCACTCCGAGACCTTGTTCTGCAGGATGCCGTACTCACGGCCCGGGATGGGGGCGACCACCGAGCCGTAGTTGAGGGCGGACAGCCGCCGGATGGTGAGGTCCGCGAGGGCGGGAACACTCGGCGCGAGCGCGGACAGCAGCAGGGTGCCGACGATCCGGTTGTCGCCGACGAACAGCTTGACCCGGGCGCGCAGGCCCTGGTCGGTGAGGCTGTCGGGCCGGTGGGTGTACTGCTCGACCTCCTCCTCGGTCACGTTGTGCGTGCCCAGGAGGTACGGGCGCAGTTTGGTCCGGTAGAGCTTGTCCGCGGCCTCGAAGACCACCTTGAGGCTGTCGGTGAACGGCTTGTCGCCGCCCGCCGTGATCAGCGGGTACAGGTCACCGACCGGGATCAGGTCGCCGAGCCTCAGCTCGTCCCGGTGGTCGGCGAGCAGCTGGCCCATCAGCTTCATGCCGGTCCGGTTGCGCTGAAGCGCGGAGGAGACGTGCACCAGCGTGTCCATGAACGCGGGCGAGAAGGGATACGTCAGCCGGAAGCTCTCCTCGTCGGCCCCGACGCCGTCGGCGCCGCGGTCCGAGCCGAGCAGGGTGTCCCACACCTCCTGGCGGACCTTGCGGGTCTTCTCGAACTCGGCCCGGATCAGCGCGGCGGCCTCGTCGTCCTTCGGCCGCAGCAGGCGCGCGTGGGCGACCTGGGGGAGGTTGCGGTCCTCCAGGGTGATCTTGTCGAACCGGCCGGAGGCCAGGTTCAGGGTGTCCTGGATGGAGGACTCCGCCGCACCCGACACCTCCTCGCCGACCAGCTCGCGCAGATCGCGCTGGCGGGCGATGAAGGAGACCACCGGGATCGCGCGACGGGCGTCTCCGCCCTCCACGAAGTTGGTGATCTTGCTGGCTTCCTTGGCGACGAACTTCTGGTCGTGGATGAGCGTCGCCAGCCAGAGGATCAGCTCGTCCAGGAACAGGATCAGGCCGTCGTAGCCGAGGCCCTTGGCGTGCTCGGCGATGACGGAGAGCCCGGCGTCGAGGGAGATGAACCCGTGCTCGTCCTCGGTGGCGTTCTTCGCGAAGCCGGGGAGGAGGTTGGTGCTCGCGTCCTGGACGAGGCGCGCCCGCAGCTCGGCCGGGGTGGCGGGGCTGACCAGGTTGAGCCCCTGGGCGGCCTCGTGGACCTCCTCGGCGGCCAGCGCGGTGTTCAGCAGCGCGGGCGTCCAGGCGAAGGACTCGCCCCACTCGTCGTCCTCGTCCGCCACGCCGGCCGCTTCGGCGGCCAGCCCGCCGATGACGGCGTTGTCGCCCATCCGGCTGCGCATGGAGCGGATGTCGTCGAACAGCGCGTCCGTCCGGTACACCTGCGGGGTCGCGGCCTCCGGGTGCAGTCGCTTCACATGGGTGACGTACCCGCCGAGGACGCGCTGCTCCAGGGCCTTCGCCCCGAGCATGTGGTACGGCACGAGCAGGAAGCGCTTGCCGTCCGCCCCGAGCCACTCGTGCTTGCTCAGTACGGGGTCGAAGTCGCCCTTGGTGCGGGCAGCCGGGCTGCCGCCGAGCAGCGCGTGCAGCACGGCCATGAAGTGCGACTTACCGGAACCGAAGGAACCGTGCAGATAGGCCGCCTTGGAGGTGTGCCCGTCCAGGGCGGCCTTGATCAGCCCGAGTGCCTCGTCGAAGTTCTCCAGCAGCCGTTCGGTGACCACGTAGTCCTTCAGTGCCCGCTCGGCGCCCTCGGGGGAGGTGGCCTCCGAGAGCTGCAGGACGAAGTCCGAGGTCGAGATGGACTCCTTGATGTCGATCACATCGCGGAGGAGGGGCGGCTGCTGGGCCATGTACGGGCTCACTCTCCGGTAAATCGGTCGTCGCGCTGCTCACCCGATCGTATGGGGTGGGTCGGACATCGCGGGACCGATATCGCCAGAGACGATCACACCTGGGCGGCCGGGATCAGCTCGCGGAGCTTCTCCCGGGTCTCGGCGTCCGTGGAGTAGATCACGGTGCCGATCATGCCTCGGGTGAGCAGCACCTTGTACGTGTTGCGGATCAGCCGGTCGATGTCCTCGTCCGTGGTCGCCTTGGTGAAGATCGGGTCCTTGGAGGCGGTACGGTCCACCACCCACCCGTCGGTACGCCAGACCAGATCCGGCCCGATGATCACGCCGGACCAGTCGTACTCGAAGCCCTGGGCGGTGTACACGCAGCCGACCTGCCCGAACCCGGCCTCCTCGGTGGCCCACAGCGGCGCCGGCGGCGCACCGAACAGCGACCGGTCCCCGGGCACGTTCCACGGCTTGGCCCAGCCCCCGATCACCACGTCGGCCGGCAGCTCCGTCATCTCCGAGGTGATCTCCTTGGTCCAGTTCCAGCAGTAGCCGGCCGCCATCCGAGCCCCGTACTTCTCGGCCTTGCGGGCGGTCAGGAAGTCCTCCAGCTCCTGCGGGCTGTCCACGGTCAGCAGCTGCACCTTGTCGTCCGGCTCCCAGACGACGGGGCCGTCTCCCTCCAGCCCGAGCAGGCCGGTCACCCAGCGCAGATACGCCTCGCTGCCGCCGCACCGGAACTGGCTGTCGAGCTTGACCACCGTGCACTCCAGGCCCTGCGCCTTGGCGGCATGCTCGATCTCTGCGACCGTGCCCATCTCTCCCGGCCGCACCACCTGGTGCTGGTCCAGCAGGAAGACGGGCACCCGGGCTGCGTCGATCAGCTCCGCGACCTGGGGGCGCCCGGTGCGCAGCGTGGCCCGGGTGTAGCGGTGGGCGGAGGTCAGCCGGATGCGGTGCGCCTCGTCGCAGATCAGGACGTCGAGGTCGTTCGGCTCGGCCTCCATGAAGCTGTTGAAGTACTTGAACAGTTGCTGCACCTCGGTCTTCCGGGCACCGGCGACCTTCCGCATGGTCTTGGTGAAGGACGCGGACCCGGTCGCGTGCAGGGCGGCCACGCCGCGGCGGTACAGCTCCCCGAGGAGCGACAGGGCGATCACGCTCTTGCCGGAGCCCGGCCCGCCGGCGACGACGATCACCTGCTTGTGGTTCGCCCGCTGGGCCTTGCGGACCGCCGACATGACCAGCTCGTAGGCGACCTTCTGCTCGTCGAGCAGGACGAACTGTTCACGGTTGCGGACCTCGTCGGCCGCTACTTTCATCAGCTGCTTCGAAGGCCGCACCTTGCCGTGGAGGAGGATCTCGGCGGCCTCGCCCCCGGCCTTCGGGGCGAGGCGGGAGCGCAGGTAGGTCTGGAAGGAGCTGCGCTGGTCCTGGGTGAACAGCCGCCCGTGCACGTCCTCCGGCACCTCGCGCAGCCACCGGACGTCGGAGTCCTTGGCGTTGTGCAGATAAGCCACCCCGGCGACCGACTCGGGGGTGTGCTCCAGTGCTCCGTTGAAGGACACCAGATAGTCGCAGTAGGCGCGGACCTGCTCGATCGGGTTCAGCTGGGCGTCGGAGTACGCGTCGATCCGGCACAGCCGCGGGTCGTCGCCCTCCTGGTACGTCCTGCTCCACTGCTTGAGTTCCACGATCACGTACGAGGGCTCGCCCGTGGCCGGGTGCACGCCGGCCAGTATCACGTCGGCGCGCTTGCTGGTGAGCGGCAGCGCGTACTCGATCAGCATCTCGACGTCGCCGAGACCGGCCTCGACCAGGGTGTTCGCGAGCGCCGGGAGGCTGCGCTCCCAGGACTGGATCTCCGAGGGGTGCGGGCGGTGGCCCCGGGCGTGCAGGAAGTTCTCGGCCAGCATCAGCGCGAGCGCCCCTTCCGCGACCGAACCGCCGAAGAAGCGGGCGGCCACGGATGCCACGGATTCACGGAACAGCAAGACTTGCCCCCAGGCAGCACGAAGTGACTCGTGCGGGTGGGGGCATGTCCTGGTCGGTGTCCGCCCGCGCATGTGCGCGTGCGGTCAGGAAGCTCGTCGGGCCGCTGAGATTGGTCCGGCCATCGTAGGGCAGACCGTGATCACACGACCTCTCCGGGCAGGCATGGCCTGGCGACCTGGCTCAAATCGACCTCCGGCTGCGGGCGTTCACCTCGGCGATGCAGGCCCGCAGCCGCTCCCGGCGGCTCACCGGCTCCAGATCGGCCGTTTCGGCGGTCCACTCCGGGCCGGAGGTGAGCGGGCGGAGCCGGACGCCGTCGTGGGCGTCGTCGCGGCCGGTGACGACACCGACCCGGCCGCGCCGGCGGTCCCGTACGGCATCACCGGGCCGCAGGCGTACGGGTGGAGGGTCCGTCACCCGGCGGCGCCCTTGGCGATGACGGTGGCGAGGGCGTGGGCGACGGGCGCGGAGCAGACCCCCAGGTGCACGACCGCGTACCGGGCCTCGTCGGCGCGCTCGTCGGGCCAGGGGGTACGGACGTCCATGGCGGGGAGTTGGATTCCGGCCCGGGAGAGGGCGGCGGCGAGTGCGTCGCGCGCGGTGACGGCCTCCTTGATCTTGGCGCGGGCGGCGCGCGTGGTGCGGGCGGTGTCCGGGGTCCGGTGGTGTGGCGTGGTGGCCATGAGGGCTCCTGTCGTGGGGAGTTCCGGTCGAGGGGGTTTGCGTCGTTCGCCTGACCCGGGTCGGCACGTCGGATTACGGTGCGTAGTGCGGGCATGACGAGCATGTATCCGGAACCGGCCCGCCACGCCGTGGGGCCGCCGTGCTTCGCCGCAGGTGATCAGTGGTTCCACACCTTCCACACCAGCACCGTCCTCGGAGGGAAGCGCGATGCCGCAGCGACGCGTCATCACCGGCCGCAGCCAGGAACCACGCCAGCGGTTCGCGGAGGAACTGCGGATACTCCGGACCGGGAGCGGGGCGAGCCTGCGGCAGCTGGGGGAGCGGCTGGGGTGGGACTGGTCGCTGTTCGGGAAGATGGAGAAGGGCGAGACCCTGGGCGGCCCGGAGGTGGTCCAGGCGCTCGACCAGCACTACGGGACGCCGGGTCTGCTGCTGGCGCTGTGGGAGGTGGCGGCGGGGGACCAGCGCCAGTTCCGCGAGCAGTACCGGCGCTACATGGCGCTGGAGGCGGAGGCGGTGAGCCTGTGGCACTTCGCGGTGAGCGTGCTGCCGGGGCTGTTGCAGACGCCGGGGTACGCGCGTGAGCTGCTGACGGCGGGCGGGATGGTGGAGCCGGAGCTGACGCAGCAGGTGGAGGCACGGATGTCGCGGCGGGAGGTGCTGGAGGGGAAGGGTGCGCCGCCGTTTCGGACGATCCTCTCGGAGGCGGTATTGCGCTCTGGCTTGGCGAACGAAGAAGAGTGGCGCAGCCAGCTTGAGTGGCTGCTCGACCTCTCCGATCGGCCTTGCCTGACGATTCACCTGTTGCCGTTGAAGGTCGGGCCGCATGCCTTGGTGAGCACTGACGTCATGTTCCTACGGCTGCCTGATGCCCGTACCGTGGCATACGTGGAGAGCGCCCATCGTGGTGAACTCATCGAGGAAAACGCTTCGGTTGAGCGTCTGCAACGCGCCTACGATGCGGTTCGTGACCTGGCGCTTTCCCCGCCCGCGTCGCGGAAGTTCATCCTGCGCATGTTGGAGGAAGTGCCGTGCGATCCATCGACCTGAGTGCCGTTGCGTGGCGCAAGAGTAGTTACAGCAACCCGGACGGCGGTCAGTGCGTCGAGGTCTCGGATGACTTCGCTGCCGTCGTGCCGGTGCGGGACAGCAAGAACGCGCATGGGCCCGTGCTGGTGTTCCCGGCAGAGCAGTGGGCTTCGTTCGTTGCGGCGCTCCGGGACGATGAGTTGACCGCCTGAAAATGACCGAACGGCTTCCCGTGATCGAGGGATCAGGGGAAGCCGTTCTGCGTCGTGGGGACTACTACTACTTCTTGGCGGTACGGCGGCCACGCGTTGGGGCGGCGGGACGCCAGGCACGCAGGTCGTCGTCCGTCAGGCCGTGCTTGCCCTGTTCCATCTGGCGGTCACCACGGAAGAACGCGGCCTTGGAGGAGCCGAAGGTCGCGTCGAACTCCTCGTGCCACTGGTCCAGCCATGGCTGGAGCTCCAGCAGGCCGGCCAGGAACGGCGTCGCTTCCTCGGCGGTCAGGGCCTCGTTGGCGGCGATGTACGTGTCGAGCGCGTATGCCTGCTCCGCGTGGTCCCAGCCGGCCCAGCCGTACAGCTCCGGGGTGGGGGCGTTGGTCTGCCCGTAGGAGATGAAGCGCTCCTTGGGTACGTCGAGCTTGCCGCGTGCCCGCCAGTAGGAGGGGCGCAGGAAGTCGGCCGAGGTGTACTTCGGCGGCACAGGGATGCTGTCCCGGATCTTCCGCTTGGCCGGCTCGTCCGGGGCGGCATCTTCCTGCCGCTGGAGGTCCCAGACGTGCTCCCAGTCCGCGCGCTTCTTGAGCCCGGAGGGCTTGTAGCGCAGGGCGGCGAGGAACGGCACGTGCTCGTCGGCCATCAGCTCGGCGACGACGGCGGGCAGCTCCTTGCGCGGGGCGTAGATCTTGGCGACGGAGACGAAGTCCTCGTCGCGGGACAGGTTGTCTGTGAGCCGGGAGAGGGTGACGAGTGCGGGCATGCCGTTCTCGTCGAACCAGTGCGAGCGGTCTTCGATCCGGTCCAGCAGCCAGGCGCGGAGCGCCTTCTCTTGGAGCGCGTCCCAGCCCTCGGTGGCCCAGCGGCGCTTGTACTCGGGCCGCTCGACCATACCGATGGCGCGGGACGACTCGATGGCGTCGATCCGCTTCTGGACGACCTCCCGGTAGGTGGCGGGCCAGTGGGAGGGGATCTCAGTGATGGGCGTCGACCCATGTCGCTTGAACCACTCGTCGCTGGCCTCGCCTGCGGCCACGCGACGAGCGAGGACGATCTCGAAGGCACGCTCACCGAGAACGAGTTCGGGGATATCGGGTGAATCGGGGTCTTCGGAGACGCGGAGGTCTTCGGGGTGCAGGTTGTAGAGGGAATAGACCTGCCAGTCCAGCTCCTCCTGGAGAGTGATCATCCGGGCCCGTGTCCCGAGCCAAGTGCTCTCGGCGTTGCGGAGGGCCGAGGTAGTGGGGGTTGCGCTGGCCGATACAACTGCCGGGCTGGTTTTGGTGAGCTGTTGCGCGACGCCGTCGAGGGCTTTAGCGAGGGAGGTCGGGTAAGTGGAGGGTAGTGGGAATTCCTGCAGTTTGGTTCCCGTGAACTCAAAGAACCGCTCCCAAGGCTGTGACTTGTAGCCCTCGTTAACTCCCTGGCTCCCCTTGTCGTGGCTGACCATCTTGAGCCAGAATCCGGCAGTGGAGCTGTTGAGCACCCCAAGAATCCGAAGGTGTTCCTCTTCGCTTGTGCCTTCCGGCAACTTGATGACTGGCGCGTGACGGTTGAAGACCTTTCCACCGCGATCCAGGGCGAAGTGGTTGTGTGTCGCTACGAATGGAAAGGAAATGCCGAGGGGGATTGAGAAGCGCTCCGGGTGCCAACGACTCCACTCGTACCAAGTGAGACCGATTTCTTCGTGCGTCCCTCCGGGTTCCCGTCGCTCGCGAAGTAGGGACCGGTGGCGCCACAAGATTTGTTCGAGGCCCGACGGCAGGTTGGCGCGGAGATCAGTTCCATATGGGAAGGCGGACTCGGTTTCGGCGGAGATATTCCAATCGCGCACAGCATCTCCACTGATGAGAGGAACAATGTTGTCCGCTGAGACACCCAGTCGATCCCATGTTCCCGTGGGTGCAAAATAGCTTTCATCCGACCCGGTATGTGTGTAGCGACCGATTACTCTCCTGACGCTTGCAAGTTGCCCCGCCTGCGCCTCCTTCAACTGCTCAACCATCTCGAGCCCGCCGTCGGCGAGGATCCACGGTTGCCTACCGAAATACCGGCCTCGCTCTAGATCGTCAACGGAGACCCACTGACTTACTGACCCGGGATCGTCGATCTGCTGCACGATCGCCTTCCAGACCAACCCATCCTCACCATGCTCCGGCGCGGCTGGCTCGCCCTGCACGCTACGGACGGTCCGAATCATCTCGGAGCGACCGCTACCACCGCGTCGCTTACCGATCAGGATGACGGTCGGGGTGCCGTGTCCGGGAATGACTGCACCAGACGTATCGATGACCTCGGTCAGTTCCACTTCGTGACCGAAGTATGACTCGATTAGTCGTGTGCCGAACTCTCTCTTCATGAAGGAGTTCGCAGTGATCTGACCGACCATGCCGTACCCGAGCCCGTCGGCGTCCCCAACCTTAGCCAGTTCGAAAAATCTTTGAGCGAACGGCACCGAGAGGGCGTACTGGAGTGCGCAGGCGCTGTACAACTCCTTGTAGAGCTTGCTCAGTCCCTTGTCTTTTACCGTGATGTACGGCGGGTTGCCGACCACCACGTGGTAGCGGCCCTGCTTCAAGATGTCCGGGTGTTCGTGGATGTCTTCCGTCTCGTATTTGAACTCGGCCAGTTCGTCCGAGTCTTCCGAGCCGTCGCCCTCGAACAGGCTCTCCTGCTTGTGACGGTGCTTGATCAGGGAGTCGCCCACCGCCAAGTGGATCGGCCATTCGTACCTCGCGGCCTCCGTCAGCGTCCGGACCCCGCTCGCGGCCATCGCCGCCACAAGGAGACGGAAGCGGGCGATGGCCACCGCGAACGGATTCAGGTCGACGCCGTGGACCGAATCAAGGGCCGCCGCGATCCGCTCGTGCAGGTCCTTGGCCGGGTGGCCTTCCGCCCACAGGCGGACCAGGCGGCGGAACGCGCCCAGGACGAAGTGGCCCGACCCGCACGTGGGGTCGATCATCTTCAGGCCCTCGTAGCCGAACTCGCGGACCGCCGGGTTCATCGTCCGGTCGAGGATGAACTCCTCCACGAACTCCGGGGTCTGGAGCAGGGCGTACGTCTTGCGGGCGGCCTCGCTCAGGTCCTGGTAAAGGTCACCGAGGAACCGGGTGTCCCAGCCCCTCGTGCCGTCCCCGTCCTCCTCCAGCGGGTCCGTGAAGTCGTGGATCAGGACGCCCGCCTCGTCGCGGGCGCGCCAGAAGTCCACCAGGTCGCTGGCGCCGTCGTGGGACAGCGGAATCTGGTACAGCGGGTTGTGGCGGCGGTCGAAGAGCAGCCGACCTGCCTGGCCGGCGCCCAGGTCTTCGAAGGCGTGCTCCAGCCAGCCGCGGTAGGTCGGGTCCTGGGACTTCGAGACGTAGTCCTCGAAGCGGGCGAGGGCCAGGTCGCGGCGGTCCGTCCCCGGGGCCGTCAGGTACGGCTCCGGGATCAGGCCGTTGTCCTCGCAGAAGCGGACGAAGACCGTACCCAGGACCCAGGCCACCGCGACCTGGGTGACGCGGTCGTCCAGCCAGGAGTTCCAGGTCGCCGCCGTGCGGCCCAGCTTGCGGGCGCGGTCGTACTCGGCCTTCAGCCTCGCCCCGACCTCCTCGACGGCCTTGACCTGTTTCGTCAGATCGGCCTCGGCCGCTGTGACCTGCTTCTTCAGATCGTCCAACAGGGCCTTGCGGTCGATCACTTGGCGTCTCCCTCGGTTGAAGCAGTGGCGCCGGCTGCGTGCCGGTGCCGGTCCTGGACCCATGAGTCCGGAAGTTCGATCCATTCGCCCAGGCCCACCTGGTAGGCCACGGCCACCTGCCCCAGCCTCGGCTCCCGCGCCGGGTCGCCCTGCGGCACGAGGAGCCACAGCCCGCGACCGCCCTGCCGGGCGGCTTCCGCCAGCCGGTCCAGGACGCCCATCGCGTCGTACCGGGCGAAGACCGACGCGTCCGTGAGGAGGACCGGGCCGGAGCCGGTGGCAGGTGAGAGGAGGTCCCGTACCCGGGGCTCGACCGCGCCCCAGGCCGTCCGCGCGTACTCGGCGAACTTCAGCGCGCCGCGCGAGCCGGACTCCGCCGCGTCCGCCTTGAGCAGGGTTTCCCACGTCGGCTTGGTGCCGGGCGGGACCAGGGCGTGCAGGGCTTCCAGGAAGAGTTCGGTGACCGAGACCGCTGCCGCGCCCATGCGGTCCTCCAGGGCCCGGACGGCCGCGGGCGAGCTGCCGTGGTGCACGGTCAGGACCCGGTAGCCGTCCTTGCGGGCGGAGACGCGCAGCCGTTCGTCCGCGCGGGCAGCCCCCGCGAGCAGCGGGTCGTCCGCGTAGCGGATCGCGGCGCCGATGTCCGTGGCGCGTGGGCCGGAGCCGGAGGTGAGGTAGCTGGTGATGCTGTCCATGCGGGTGGGCAGGTAGCGCTGCGTCTTCGTGCCCTGGAGGGTGGACAGGGACAGATCGAAGCCTGCGTCCCGTAGGGCCTTGGTCAGCGGTCCGCCGGTCGGCAGGTCGTGGGTGAGCGTGCCCCGCGCGTCCTGGACCACCAGTTCGGGGAAGCGGGCCCGTACGCGCTCGTGGATGTCCTCCGCCCGGATGCCGGGCTGGCGGCCTTCCGGCATGCCCGGGGTGAGGCGTACCAGGCCGGCCTGGGTGAGGCGCAGGGCCCGTACGAAAGCCAGGTCGCGGGGGTAGATCTCCAGGCGCGGGGTGGCCGCCGCGTTCGCCGAGGCGGCGGCGGCCAGCTCGACCAGCCGGCGCTCGTCCCAGTCGATGGTGCCCGGCGGGACGGTGAGCGCGTTCAGCTCGCCGAGTACGGTCGCCGCCGTCGGGAGGGTTTCCAGACGGGCCAGCCGGTCCGCGGTACGGCCCAGGCGGGAGGCGTAGTCCAGCAGGCCCGGGGCAGTCGGGGTGTCCGGGCCGTCGGACTCGCGGACGTCCAGGGCCAGCAGGCCCGCGCCCAGGGAGTCCTCCGTCGCCTTGCGGTTCGGCTGGTGCTGGAACTCGGCTTCCTCCGGGTCGAGTTGCTCGACCTCCACCACCGCGCGGACCGCGGCGAGCGCCAGCGCACGCCGCTGCTCCCGTTCGGCGAGCTGGGTGCCGCGGCGCACCGCCAGCGCGTCGGCGACCTCGACGGCGGAAGCGACCCGGCCGAGCCCTTCCAGCAGGCCGATGATCTCGTCACGGAGTGCTTGCACCGCCGGGTGCTTCTTCCAGCGTTTGCGCTCCTCCTTCAGCATCTGCGGGATGCGTCCCGCGGACAGGCCGAGCGACTCCGCCACGTCCTTCTGCTTCGGCCACACTCCGATGGGGGGCAGCTCGCCGCGCTCGTCGGGCAGGCGCAGCAGCAGCCGCACCATTTCGATCTTGTTGGCGTTCGAACGGTTGTTGTTCAGCTCCGGTACGAGGAGCGTGGCGAGGGTGTCCAGGGTGACCGACCGGAGGGCCTTGCCCGACAGGCCGCCCGCACCTTCGGCCGTCGCGAGTCCGCCGAGTACGGCCGATTCCGCGGCGGTGAGCCGGGCGAGCTCCTCTTTGGCCTCCGCCCGGCCGCGCGGGCTGAGCGGTGAGAGCGGCTCCTCGCGCAGCAGGTTCCCCCACTCGCGCTGACGGCGCTGCACTTCGGTCCGCGTCTTGGCGCCCAGGCCGGGCGCGTTGAGGAGCTTGACGCGGCTGTAGTCGAGCAGACCGCCGACCGTCGTGATGTCCAGCCCGTAGAGGAAGGACTCGGCGGCCGGAGTCAGGCCGGCGGCCGAGAGGTGGGTGTCCCGGGTGACCTCGGCGGCCAGCCGGTCGCGCTGCTCGTCAGCGGTCAGGGAGTCGGCCCGCGCGATGGCGGGGGCGCCGGACTCCGGGGTCTGCGTGACGGTCGTCGGCTCGGGGTGGCGGGAGCGGTGGCTGGACGGGACGGACTGCGAGGCGTCCAGGAAGATCTTCTTCCAGGCGTCCCGCATCGGCTTGAGGTCCGGGAAGCGCTTGGCCGTGTCCCGGGCCAGGGCCTTCCGGAAGAAGGCCACCAGGCCGTCCCGGACCGCGGGCTCGAAGGCATCGGCCGCGATCAGCGGATACGGGAACTCCTTCTGATCGGTCATCCGGGGCGGGAGGGAGCCGTCCCCCCACTTGGGCAGCTCGCGGGAGGCCATCTCGTGCAGGGTGACGGCGACCGCGTACCGCTCGGCGTGCGAGTCGTACGCCGTGCGCGTGAGGGTGCCGATGAACGGGTCGAGGTACCCCTCGGTGCCCGCTTCGTGTTCCGTCGCCGGGTAGCCGGCGAGGGAGAAGTCGATCAGGACGAGTTCGCGAGTGCGGTTCGGGCGGATCCGGATGGCGATGTTGTCCGGCTTGATGTCGCGGTGCCAGACGCCCTCGCCCTCCAGGAAGTCGACGGCGCCGAACAGGTAGTCGCCGTACGCCTCCAGCTGGTCCATGGGGAGGCGCCCGCGGTCGCGGAGCTGGCGGGCGACGGTCTCCTCGCGGTGGCGGGTACGGCTGCCGGACTCGTCCGTGCCGTCCGGATCCGCCGCACGCTCGTCGCCCACGTACTCCAGGGCGAGGACCGTACGGCCGCCGATCTTCAGGGGCTGCGGTTCGACGAGCCGGATCACCCGGGAGTCGGCGCGGAGCCGGCCCATGATCTCGGCCTCGCGCTCCAGCACCGAACCACGGCTGTCGGACTGGGCCACCTTGAGGACCGCCAGGGAGCGGGGATGGCGCGGATCGGCCTCACGGTCGCGGACGAGGAAGGCCCGGCTGGTGGAACCGGTGCCCAGCCGGCGCCGGACCTCCCAGCGGCCGGCGAGCAGGTCCCCGGCAACGGCCTCCAGCGGGTCCTTCTCGGGGGCCGGGGCGGCGGTGTCGGCGGTGTCCGCGCTGTCGGTGAGGTCCTGGACGGCGGCCGCGGAATCGGCGGACGGTGCGGTGAGGGCGTCCTCGACCAGCTCCAGCATCTCCAGGAACTCGTCCACCGTGGACAGCCGCTGGGCGGGCCGGTAGGCGGTGGCGGCCTGGACCAGGTCGTCGATGTCCTCCGACAGGCCGTCCACCAGCGAGCTGGGCCGCAGCCCTTCGCCCGCCTCGAGCCGCGCGAGCAGCTCGGCCTGGCTGGCGGCCGGGGGCTTGCCGGTCACGAGCAGGTAGGTGAGGACCCCGAGACCGTAGACGTCCAGGTAGACCGGGTCGGCGCTGAGAGCGGTCAGCTCGGGTGCGAAGTACGGGTCCGAGCCCTCCGACAGGTGCATGGCGGAGAGCGCGGTGGGCGCGAGCCGGGTGGCACCCGGGGCGGCGCCGCCGGTGCCGCTGCTCTGGGTCGCGATCTGCCAGTCGGAGATCTGCAGGCGCGGGGCGAGCCACGCGGCCTCCTCGCCGACCGTCCGGCCCTCGCAGCCCCGGCTGCGCGGGATCACGTGGATGGCGCGGGCGGCCAGTGCCCGGTGGAAGATGCGGCGCGAGTGGGCGGAGCGCATCGTCTCGGCGAGCTGCCGGACCAGCGACATCCTGGCCAGGATGTCCAGCTTGTCGCCGTACTGGTGGAGGTACTCGTCCAGGCGCAGGGTCTGCCGGTCGTAGTCGAACACGACGACGGGGCCGGCGGAGTGCTCGGACGGGTAGTACTGCCGGTACTGGACGACGCCGGGGTGCCTGAACCGCTGGAGTACGGCGGCCTCCCGGCGGGCGGCGTTGTCCACCGACTGCCGCAACGCGGCGGAGGAGCCGCGTTCCCGGAGGTAGATGCGGACCCGGGCGGTCTCGGGCAGCTCGCTGTGCTTGGCGTTGTAGTCGGCCCAGGTCGGCCCCGTGTCGAAGGCCTTCCGCTCCAGCTCGTACGGGCCCACCTTGTACTCGGCGTCGCTGCGGCGGATACCGACCCGCTCCAGCGCGCCCTTGATCTCGCGGGAGTCGACGGCGGTGATCCGGTGGCGCTCGTCCCGCGGCGGCTGCTTCAGCATGGCGAGCAGCTCGGGAAGGGTGTAGATCCCGTTCTGGTCGTGGGCGGGCAGCCGGACCCGCAGGGAGCCGTCCGTGAAACAGACGGCCTCGGCCACCCAGACGCGCTTGCCGTGCTGTCCGAGCAGCCCGGCCAGTTCCTTGGCCTTCTTGTTGACCAAGTGCAGCGGGTTGCCGTGGGACTCCCGGCGGCCATTGGGCTTGATCTGCACCCAGGTGCCGCTCTCGCTGGTGACCGTGCCGCGCCAGTTCTTCAGCTCGATCATGCAGGCGCCGCCCGGGGCGACGACGAGCAGGTCCACTTCGCGGACGTGGCCGGTGTTCGCGGTGAAGGTGAAGTTGGACCAGGCCCGCCACGGGTCGGCGTCGGGCAGCTGCTCCCGGATGGCGTCCAGCGCGCGGCGCTCGTGGTCGAACTCGGACTCGGTGACCGTGGTCCAGCGGCCTTCCCGCATGCGCCGTTCCTGCCTTCTCCGTCACCGCGCCGTCTGTGATCTCCGCCCATTCCGTCCTGCACTGCCGGACTTGGCGGAAACTCCGAGAATCCTAACGGCAGGCAGTGACAGCCGGACCTGATCGGAGTGAAAAGGAGCAGGTCCCCGGTGTGGTGGCTGGGCACGGACAGGAGAGGTGTCAGCGGCCCGCCCGCAGATGGATGTCCTGGGTCCAGGCGTTGGAGCGCCCGGAAGGGGTGGTCTTGCACGCGGTGGCGTAGCAGCGCCAGAACCAGTTGCCGTTCTTCCGCCGCCGGATCTCGATCTCCGTGCCCCGGCACCGGCCGCACTTCGGCGGGCGGGCGAAGGTCTCCGCGTGCTCGTGCGCGAGCAGCTTGCGGGCGAAGTACGCGCCGCGCATCGCGACCATCACCTCCCGGGTCCAGCTCTGGGACAGGGCGTTCAGGCTGCCGAGCAGGACGGTCCGCTCGTCGAAGACCGCGATCTTCTGATGCATGACGTTCATCGGGATCACGGTGTGGGCCACGGCGCGCAGGTCCGTGATCAGCGCCTGGCTCGCGGGCTTGCGCTGCAACTGGTCCGTGTCGTCGCGGATGAAGACGGTGATCCGCACCCCCCGGTCAGCGGCGGCAGCCAGGGCGGGCAGCAGGGAGCGGAGCCGCTTCGCGACCCACGGCGCCCAGAGCCACAGCGAGTGGTGTGCCCGGTGGATCTCCTCGGTGAAGGTGTCGTAGAAGGTCCTCTCGTCGTGGACGTCGGTCACCTCCACGTGCCGGCCCAGCACCTCCGCCAGGGCCGTGCCGAACTCGCCGCGGAACGGGACCGGGGCCTTCGGCGGGGCGATCAGGTGCTTGGCCTTCAGGACCCGGACGCCCGGGGATCCGATCAGCGCGGCGAGCCGGGCCAGGGCCGTTCCGGGCTTGGCGTTCCTGACGCGGGCCCCGCCGGCGACGACGTACAGCCGGGCCTTCGTCCGGGTCACCGCCACGTTGAACAGGCGGACGCTGTTGCGGTGCCAGGCGTCGGCCCCCGGCTGCCGGTGGGCGAGGGCCATCCACAGCTCGCGGCTGTCCCCGCTGCCCTCCACCGTGTCGAAGACGACGACGTCGAACTCCCGGCCCTGGAACCGGTGGGCCGTACCGACCTCCGCGAGCGGACGCCCTGCGCCTTCGACGTCGCGCAGTGCCTCCAGGGTGGCCTCGGCCTGGACGCCGTACGGGGTGACGATGCCGGCCTCTTCACCCTGCTCGCGGTGGAGTTCCACCAGGGCCCGGGCGATGAGGGAGCCGGCCGGCCACCACCCCTTGCGGCTGCCGTTCAGGTGGGCACGGGCCAGCTCGCGCAGGCCGTCGGTGTCGATGAGGACGATCTCGGGGTCGTTGTCCGGTCGCTCCCGCAGCACCTGGGGGCCGCCCGTGAGGACACCCCCGTAGGCGAGGTCGTTGGCCAGACGCATGACGGCGTGGCCGAACCGGTGCTGTTCGGTGAGCGTGACGCAGGACGGGTGCGCCCGGGCGTCGGAGGGTTCCTGGATTCCGCAGTGCTGGAAGACGTCCGGGTGCAGCCACCGCTTGATGTCGGGGCGGTCGTTGTTGCCGAGGGTCGGCGGGATCACCGGCCCCAGCTGCATGAAGTCCCCGAGCAGGACGGCCGCCCGGTCCGCTTTTCCGGTGGCGAGCAGGACCTCGGGGAGGGTCGCGGCACCCGCCTCGTCGACGAGGACCACGTCGTACGGCCCCTCGAAGACCGTTCGGTTAATGCGGAACCGGGCCAGGGTGGTGGCGACCAGCTTGGCGGACTTGATGATCTCGCCCTGGGCGTTGCGGGCGAGCCGTTCGTACTCCTCCTGCGCCTGCTGGTACTGCTTCTCCAGGTCCGGGCGGCGGGTGCGGTCGGCGGCCACGGCGGGACGCAGTCGTTCGGCCCGCTCGTGCTGGGCCGGCCAGCCCCGTCCGGCGGCGTGTTCGGTCAGGTCATGGGCCTGCCGGGTGCGGACGGCGGTCTCGGAGGCCCGGATCGCCTCCTGTTCGAGGGCGACCGCCCGTTGCTGCGCCTGCTCGCTCTCGACCAGGAGGGACGCGGCATCGGCTTCGAGCCGGGCGATCTGGTCCCGGGTGAGGGGATGGTCTCGGCCAGTGCGTTGATGCGTGCACCGATACGGGCGATGTGCGCGGTCGCGGTGGCGCGGGCCTCCTGGGCTGCCACACGGGCGTCGGTGGCGGCCCGCCGCGTCCGCCAGTTCGTCCTGGAGGGCGGTGATCGTGTCGCGCTGTCGCCACCTGCCGACGGCGCCCTTCGCCTCAAGGTGCGCCGCGAAGTACGACGGCGCGTCGAATCCCGCTTCGGCGCGCTCGCCGACAGTGCGCGGGTCGTTCGTGGGCTCCCTCCAGCGCACCATCGATCTGCACGAGGTGGAGGAAGGGGTCTTCCTCTCCTGCGAGGACCGGCTGAGCCAGTATCTGGAGCGGTCCATCCAGAACCTGATCACGCTGGACGGCCGGATCGCCCGGCTGATCCTGGAGCTGGAGGAGGGCGGCCCGATCGAGATCTTCATGAGGGTGGCATAACGGGCCGCTACCACGGTGACTTCGACTGGGGCGGGCTGCGCATCGCCTCCGCCCTGCTGCGCCGCGTCGCGGCAGCCGTGGCGGCGGTTCACGGCTGCCGAATACCGGGCTGCGGAGCTTACGGGGCCGGTAGTATCGCCCCTCATCGGCCGCCCGGCCGAAGCTCCCTGGGACCCGGAGCTGTCCGGCCCACTCGCGGAACTCGGTAGCCGGGAGGAGGAGACGGTAGTCGGTCAGTTGTTGTCAGACCTGGTGTGACGACATGCAGCCCTGGTTCGTCACGACGCTCGTTTGACGCTCCAGGCACGTGCAGTACAGCTCAGAACGATCACGCACCGCCGCTGACCTGAACTGCCCAGTCCTCCTCGCATTACGCCATATTTTCGATGACGCACCACGTGGAGTGCGTGGCGATCCTGGAGCCGATCCGTGACGACTCCTGATCTGGCTGCAGGTGCCGCTGTCTGTGCGCAGGAGCCCAGCCCCCGGTCCGGCAGGGCCGGCTGGGCGGGCCCCGGGCCCGCCCGGAGGGCGGGAGGGTGCGTGAGGCGGAGGCCCCTGCGCCGCTGGTCCTTGTAGTGGGCGGCGGCCGATGAAGACCTTCACGGGTTCCCCGTCGTGTGCGGTCATGAGGCCGCGGAAGACGGTGTCGAGCTGGGGCTGCGGCAGGGCGCGTCGGGTGTCCCTCCGTGTGTGCTCCCTGCACGTAGGACCTTGTCCCGAAGGGTCCGCGGCAGGCGTGCCAGTGTCGTTGCCCATCCGGTCGTTCCCGCCCGCGACGAGGGCGGGCCTGGGCTCGCCGGGCCCTTCAGTCCGGCTGGTGGCTCAGCCGGAAAAGGTCCGAGAGATTTCCCTTTCTGAAATGATGGAGAGTCACGCGCCGTACACTCTCGGCGATTTCACTATTTGACGTTGCGTCCAATAAAGGGATGCGATGTATCAAGTTTGCGTAAAGTCGTGCGTCGGCGGGCGTGTGTGAATGGCCTGGACCAAAGCGCGAGTGATCTCCAACTGGATTGTGTCTCAGGTGAATTGACGTTCCGTCATGTCGGGTCCTTTCGGTGATTGAATAGGCGACATCTTCGCGCGTAGAGCAACTTCGTTCGTATCCCTCCGTCCCTCTGGCAGGATTCCCGGCACCCGATCCACTCAAGGGAAGAGGTGCGGTTGTGCCTGGTCTCAGAGGGCCTGAACCTCAGTTTCACCGGCAGTGCAGGGCCCCCGGCCCGACCGAATGTGACGCTCGGTCAGTCGGTGCGGCCCGGCGGTAGTCGTCTGGGCAGGTCGGCAGACCAAGCACCTCCAGTTCGGCAGCCCCATCGCTAGCGGTGTCGCCACCGGGCATCGCAGTTCGCCGCCACCTGCGGAACCATCACCCGCACGGTGAGCGCGACCGGCGCAGACGCCGTCGGCCCATCGCCGCTGGTGCCTTCCCCGGCCCATCCCGGCGGCTTCGCCATCAACATGCTTGCCTCGTAAGGCGGTTGAGCTGTCCACACTTGGCGGCGCCGCTCCGGGCCCCGGTCCTCGGAGTGCCGGCGGTCTCGCCGCAATCGCCGCGCAGTGGAGTCCGTCGCGGCTGCCCGGACGGCCGTGATGTTCCGTGACCGGCGGGCCGGCTGTTCGTCACCCATCCCGAGCGCCGCCGGGCAAGCAAGTCACGCATTCTCAGATCAAGGAGCATGATGCACAGACGTCGCGCGTCCCGCCGCAAGAAAACGCTGATAGCCGCAATGACCGCCGCACTCTCGGGCGGTCTCCTGTTCGGCTTCGGCGCCCTTGCCCAGGCCGACGTGGTCAGCGGCACGGTCATTGGCGGGCAGGGCAACTACAGAACCGTCAACCACCGGGCCAAGCCGTCCCTTTCGGCTCAGGTGAACGGTTCCTCGAAGGTGGGGGACAGGATCCGGATGTCCTGCCGGACCACCGGCGACACCGTGGAGAACAATCCGCGTTGGATCTACACCGGCTCGTACTACATCGCCGACGCCTTCATCAGCGAGAACACCACCCCCCTGCCGGTGTGCGGTTCGAGTCCGAACCCGAACCCGAAACCCACGACCGCGAAGACCCTCCCGATCGTCATGCAGAAGCAGGTCAGGACCCAGTGGTGCTGGGACGCCTCCGGCGTGACCATCGCCAAACACTGGGGCCGCTCCGTCAGCCAGGAGCAGTTCTGTCAACTCGCCGCCCAGGGAACCTGGGTGGACTGCAACAATCAGCCCGCGACGCTGGAGGACATGGCCAACGGCCTGGCCCGGCTGGGGCTGAGGAACAGCGGCCGCAGCCTGTACCGCAACGCCTCGTTCAGTGAATCGGCCACCGAGATCGCCGCGGGCCGGCCGTTCGCGGTCCGGTTCGGCTGGCGCACCGGCGGCGGTCACATGAACGTCATCTACGGCTACGACAGCGCCACCAACATGATCGCGGTCGGTGACCCGTGGCAGACCACCCAGACCTACACCTGGTGGAACCACGCCACTTACGTGAACAACAACTCGTTCCAGTGGACCCACTCCCGCATCGGGATCCAGGGCTGAGGAGAACACCGACCATGCAGACCACGCAGACCATGCGACGCACCAGGCACGCGGCCGTCCGGGCCGCGGTCCTCACCACGGCCGCGCTCGCCGCCGCCCTGTGCGGAATCGTTCCCGCACAGGCTGCGGAGGGTGACAGCATCGCGGGCTACCCGTCCGCGCAGCAGGCCATCCGCAGTGGCCAACTTCGCGACACCGTCTCCCGGTTCCTGGTCTCGGCCCGGCAGGCCGGCAGCGCCCCCGCCGCGGACGGCGGTGCCGTCGGCGCCCCGGGCAACGCGCCGGCCGCCGTCGCCGCGCCGCCCGCGTTCGATCTCAAGGACCCGGTGCCGATGTTCGAGATCAGCCCCGAGTTCGTGACCGGCAAGACCCGGGCTACCCCGGAGACCGCGCTCCGGCTCTCCTACCTGGCCTCCCGGGTGACCGCCTCCGACGGCAAGCACGCCGCCGTACTGCTCGAGCCCAAGGGCAACGCCGCTGCCACGGAAGGCGCCGTGCAGAACGTCGGTGCCGAGGGCTGGCAGCTGGCCGGAATCCGGGACGGGGACGCCGAGCTCGGCTTTGCGGAGCGCGGCACTCCGCAGGCCCGTACCTTCACCGAGCCTCAGATCCACGCCTGGTACCGGCTCACCCCCGAAGGCACGGTCGAGCCGCTCAACGAGGAGGCGACCACGGGCCTCGGCGGGAAGCGCGGCGTCACCCTCGCCGCGTACCAGAAGCTGGTCACGGCCCGCTACGGCGACAAGATGCCCGGCTCGGAGTACGACCGCAAGGGCCTGGCCGGCGGGTACGGAGGCCTCGTGGAGGACCAGCCGGAGAAGGTGGCCGCCGTGTCCGGAACGCCGGTGGCCGCCGCGTCCGGAATGGCGGCCGAGGCGTCCTGGCAGCCGGTCGCCATCGCCGGGGCCACGGGCCTGGCGGCGATCGGCGGGGTCGTGGTGTACGTACGCCGGCGGGGGACGGCCACCGCGGCGGCCCCATCGGCTACGACTCCCGCTTCAGGGTGACGACTTCGCCTCCCGGTCAGGTCAAGAAGGCCGTCCTGCTGGCGCCGACCACCGCGACCCACGCCGTCAACACGAGTCAGCGCCACCTGGAACTGCGGATCGTCCACCGTGAGGGCAACACGATCGGGCTGCAGGCCCCGCCCTCCGCGAACGACGCCCCGCCCGGCCACTACATGCTCTTCCTGCTGGACGAGAAGGGGGTACCGAGCACCGCCACATTCGTCTCCCTGCGCTGAGGGAAACGAAACTGAAGGAAACGAACGGTAGCGACGGCCCGTCCTGGATTCCGGACCCACGGATTCCGGGGCGGGCCGTCGCCCGTGAGGACCGCTGGGCACCAGCCAAGTGCATTCGTCCCCGTTCGTGTGTCCGTGTCCGTGCGCTGCGGCGCGTCGCCGGCGACGAGGAGGCGTACGTCAGCGGAGGCCCGCATCGCCCACCCTTGCCCCGCGCACGAGGGGTTCACCACCACCGTCCGGCGCAAGGGGTGAGGACGGGGCCGTGGTCGGGCCGGCATGCGCCCTGCCGCTCCGGTTGCGTTCCGTCCTATGATCGCCACTCCGCGTACGAGGGGGGCTTGGTATGGGGG